>JBIKUY010000128.1:0-5759 GCA_044347355.1 Prochlorococcaceae cyanobacterium
GCCCGAGGGTCCGCGGCGGGGAAAGCTGGGCAGCCAGTTCACCACCTTCCAGGCCCCCGGCCTGATGTGGCACGACCTCACCGCCAAGGGCTTCGCCCGCTTTCTCACGGTGGTGTATGCCACGCCGGTCCGCCCCGGCGAGTGCCGCCTGTTCGCCCGCTTCCCCTTCCAGTTCCAGTCGCGGCTGCCGCGCCTGCTGGTGGGGCTGCGGCCCCGCTGGCTGCAGCACATCGCCAACCACACCGTGCTCGAGGACGACCAGGTGTTCCTGCACTGGCAGGAGCGGGTGCTGGCCGAGCGGGGCGGCAGCGCCGCCTTTGCCCAGAGCTGTTTCCTGCCCAGCAGCGCCGATGTGTACGTGCGCGCCCTGCACCAGTGGGTGAACGACCACGGCGGTGGGCCCTTCCCCGGACAGGCGCTGCCGGCCCGCGCCGACCTGCCGGCCCTGATGGACCGCTACGGGGCCCACACCCGCCACTGCCGCAGCTGCCGCACGGCCCACGCCCGCATCCGCGTCTGGCGGCCCCGCCTGCAGGCGCTGGCGGTAGCGCTGCCGCTGGTGGTGCTGCTGGCCCTGGCCGTGGGGGGGCAGGTGCCGGCCACCGGCCCCCTGGCGGCCGCGCTGCTGCTGGAGCTGCTGCTGCTGGCGCTGGTGGCCCAGTTGGGCCGCTGGCAGCAGGGCCTGGAGCGGGGATCGGGCGAGCCGCCGCGCAACCGCTCCTGATCGGCGGCCTTTTGGCGGCAGACCGGCGGCAGCGGTGTCGATCCCAGGGATGGAAGGATCAGGGCTGCTGATCGCTGCCGGTTCCTGCTTGGCAATGGCCAGCGGCCGACCTAGCTGTGTGGAGGAGCAGCGCCCGAGCGGCGTCCCCCGATTGTCCTGCCCGTTCCCTTGACCCTCTGCCCTGGAGCCAGCTGCATGGAGCCCGCTGATGCAGATGCCGACCGCCCAGAGCAGCCGGTTACGCCCCACGCCACACCGACCCTCGATGCCGACGGGCGGCTCACCTACGTGGGCGATGACGGCCGTCGCTATGTGGTGGGCCTCTCCCCGGAGCTCGACGAGCAGAGCGTGGAGCGGGTGATGGCGGCTCTGCGCCATGGCAGTGGTCTGTTCCAGCAGATCGAGGTGCTTTGCCACCGCTGGATCGCCGCCGTGAGCGGCGGTGAGCTGGAGCCCCGTGCCGCCCTGGTGCTGCTGCTCACCACCCTGGAGACCGCCCTCGAAGACGAGTACGGCGGCGAGGCCTGACTTACGGCCGGATGAGGCTGAGGGCCTTGCCGATCGTGGCGGCCGTGACGTCGTCGCGGATCTGCACGCTGCCAATGGCGGTGGGCAGCACGAAGCGCACTTGCCCATCCCGCACCTTCTTGTCGCCCTGTAGACAGGCGAGCACCGCCTGCTCCTCGAGATCCGGCCAGTGCACCGGCAGGCCGGCCGCCTGGATGAGCGCGAGCTGGCGTTGCTGGTCGCCCGTGCTCCACAGACCCATCTCCACGGCGATGGCCCCAGCGGCGGCCATGCCGATCCCCACCGCTTCGCCGTGCAGCCAGGTGCCGTAGCCGCAGAGGGTTTCCACCACGTGGCCGAGGGTGTGGCCGTAGTTGAGGATCGCCCGCAGGCCCCCTTCCCGTTCATCGGCGGCCACCACCTTCGCCTTGGCGGCGGTGGAGCGCTCCAGCAGTGTCTGCAAGAGCGCAGGCCCCACCGCCGCCATGCTGCTGAGGTCGCCGGCTGCTTCCAGCCGGGCGAACAGGTCGGCGTCACCGATCACGCCGTATTTGATCACTTCGGCCATGCCGGCCCGGAACTCCCGCTGCGGCAGGGTGGCGAGGGTGTCGGGGTCGATCAGCACCAGCCGCGGCTGGTGGAAGGCGCCGATCAGATTCTTGCCGCCGGGATGGTTCACGCCGGTCTTGCCGCCGATCGCCGCGTCCACCATCGCCAGCAGGGTGGTGGGCACCTGCACCACGGCGATGCCGCGCAGCCAGGTGGCCGCTGCGAAGCCGGCCATGTCGCCCACCACACCGCCGCCGAGGGCCACGATCAGGGAGCCCCGCTCCAGCTTGCGGGCAAAGGCGGCGTCATGGATCCGGCCCACCGTGGCGGGTGTTTTCTGGTCTTCCCCCGCCTCGATCACCAGGGCCGTGGCCGCCAGCTCCACCGCCGCAAGGCTGGCCAGGGCGGCGGCGCCGTAGTGCTCATCCACCACGGGGTTGGTGACCAGCAGCACTTTGGCGCCAGCCTTGAAACCCCGCTCGCGGATCAGCGCACCCAGCCGGTTGAGGCCGCCGGCGCCGATCACGATCGGGTAAGGGTTGGCAGTGAGCTCCACCTGGATCGTGCGACAGGTGGGCAGCGCAGTGGTCATGGAACCCAGGGCGGTGGCCTGAGGCTACGGGCCTAACTGCGGCGCACCCAGGGCGGAGCGCCGCTGAACCAGTCGCCCAGATCATCGTCGCCGGGGCGGAAGCCTGCGTCTGGTTCCGCCGGACCCAGATCAAGGTCGGCCAACAGCCGGTCGATGCCGTCGCCGGTCTGCCCCAGCTGCCGGCGGCGGGCCCGCCGCAGCCAGCTGGCCACGGTGGCGTCCCGGTCGGCGAATTTCTGCAGGTAGACCCTTTCCCGGAGGCTCACCGGCGCGCCGCTGCCGATCCGCTCGAGGATCTCCTGCAGGCGCAGGCGGGTGCTGGTCGACAACATGGTTTCGTCCCGACTGGGCTGGTCTTAGCGGGATGGCGGCGTGCGGTTGTGGTCCATGGCACCAAATGGGGCTTCGGTGAGCGGATGGGGATGGCTCGCCCCGCTGGCCAGGGCCCTGGGGGCGGTGGTGTGGGGCCTGGCCCTGCTGGCCAGTTGGCCGCTGCTCGGACTGCTGTGCCGGCTGCTGGTAGTCCTGCTGCCGGCGGTGCTCTTCTGTGCCCCAGGCGCGGGGCGATGCCTGGCGCTCACCATCGACGACGGCCCCAGCCCTGCCAGCGATGAGCTTCTGGATCTGCTGCGCCAGCTGCGGGTGCCGGCCACCCTGTTTCTGATTGCCAACCACGTGCAGCGGGGGCCGGCCGGCTTCGTGGAGCGGGCCCTGGCCGATGGGCACCAGATCGGCAACCACATGCAGGCGGATGGCGTGTCGGCCCAGCTGCCTGCTGCGGCGTTCGAGGTTCAGTTGCGGCACACCGAGCGTGTGCTGCAGCAGGCGGCGGCCGCACGGCGCCTGCTGCTCCACTGGTTCCGCCCGGGCGGCGGCTGGTTCCACCGGCGCATGCTGCGCCAGCTGGCCGCCGCCGGCTACCGCCTGGCCCTCGGGTCGCTGTTTCCTCTGGACACCAGCCATCCGCCCCACTGGTTCCTCAGCCGCTTTTTGCTGCTGAACGCCCACCCTGGCGCGGTGATCGTTCTGCACGACCGGCCCGACACCCTGGCGGCCACCTTGCACACCCTGCGCCGGGTGGTGCCGGCACTCCAGCGCCGCGGCTATCGCTTCGTGCGGCTCGATGCGCTGGCGGGAGCAGGGCCGGCCCTGACCCCACTGGATCGTGCCTAGCTTGAGCCACATTCCTAGGCCCTCCATGCAGTCACCGCTTCGTTCCGCCAACGCCGACGGGCCGGGCGCCGGGTTCAGCCTGATCGTGGCGGCGGTGCTGGGGTTGCTGATCCTGCTCAGCCAGGCCGTGTTCATCGTGCCAGCCGGCAACGTGGCGGTGGTCACCACCCTGGGCAAGGTCACGGGCATCCCGCGGGGGCCGGGGGCCAACTTCAAGGCGCCGCTGGTGCAGGCCATTTCCCTGTTCGACGTGCGCACCCAGGTGCGGCCTGAGCAGTTCTCCACCCTCACCAAAGACCTGCAGGTGATCGAGGCCACCGCCACGGTGAAGTATGCGATGAAGCCGAATGAAGCGGGCCGCATCTACGAAACCATCGCCACCGACAACCAGCAGATCTATCCGCGGGTGATCCAGCCCTCGCTGCTCAAGGCGCTCAAATCGGTGTTCTCGCAGTACGAGCTCGTCACGATCGCCACGGAGTGGAATTCGATTTCGGAGATCGTGCAGGAGAAGGTGGCGGAGGAACTGCGCAAGTTCGACTACGTGAACGTGCAGGGCCTCGACCTCACCGGCCTGCAGATCGCCGAGGAATACCGCGCCGCGATCGAACAGAAGCAGATCGCCGAACAGCAGCTACTGCGCGCCCAGACCGAGGTGCGCATCGCCGAGCAGGAAGCCAAGCGCTATCAGACCCTCAACTCCAGCCTCGACGACCAGGTGCTCTACAAGCTGTTCCTCGACAAGTGGGATGGCCAGACCTCGGTGGTGCCGGCCCTCCCCGGTGCCGCCGGCGGCAGCGGCCAGTCGGTGATCGTGAACGGCCGCCGCTGATTGCAGCCAGTTGTGGGAGTCGTCCCGGCGCTGGATCCCCCCTAGGCTGGGTTGATCCACGCCACCTGGCGGCCACCTCTGTGCTGCCACCTCTGCGCCGACGCTGTCCACGCCTTTTCCGCCTGCGGCACTGATGGTTGCTCAGCAGGCACCGCTCACGCAGCAGGTACGGCCTGGTTCCTTTGATCCTTCCCCTCCAGGTCTCCGACCTGACCCTGCCCGCCACTGGGTTGATCCCAGCCCGGAAGCCGGCAGCTGTTGTCTATTGCGAAGGCCAGTTCTCCGCTCTTGATGGCAAGACGGCCCACGGCCTGGTGCGTCATTGCGACGCCTTCTCGATCCGCGCTGTGATCGACAGCCACTGCGCCGGCAACGACGCCGGCGAAATGCTCGACGGTGTGGCCAACGGCATCCCGGTGGTGGCCGACTTGGAAGCGGCCCGTGCCCTGATGGGAGAGGGCTGCGGCACGCTGATTTACGGCATGGCGCCTGCCAGTGGGCTGTTCAGCCTGGGCGACCGCCGCATCCTGCTCGCGGCGCTGGCCGCGGGGCTCAACCTGGTGAGCGGCATGCGGGAGTTCCTCAACGACGATGCCGCCTTCCAGGCAGTGGCCCAGCGCCATGGCGTGACGATCCGCGACGTGCGGCGGCCCGCCGCCCTCAAGGATCTGCGGCTGTTTAGCGGCGCTATTTCCCGCGCCCGCTGCCTGCGCATCGCCGTGCTCGGCACCGATGGCGCCATCGGCAAGCGCACCACCGCAACGCTGTTGGTGAAGGCCCTCCAGGAGCACGGCATCAAGGCCGCCCTGGTGAGTACGGGCCAGACCGGCCTGATCCAGGGGGGGCGCTTCGGGGTGCCCCTCGATGCCATCCCCTCCCAGTTCTGCTCCGGCGAGGTGGAGGCGGCCGTGGTGGCGGCCTATGAGTCCGACCGGCCAGAGGTGATCGTGATCGAGGGCCAGGGAGCCCTCAGCCATCCCGCCTACCTCTCTTCGAGCTTCATCCTGCGGGGTGGTCAGCCCCAGGCGGTGATCCTGCAGCACGCACCGGCCCGCCGCCACTTGAGCGACTTCCCCTTCGTGCCGATGCCCACGCCGGCCAGTGAAATCCGGCTGATCGAGGCCTTCGCCCCCACCCGGGTGATCGGGCTCACGCTCAACCACGAGGGCCTGGACGACGCCCAGCTCACTGCGGCGATCGCGCTCTACGAGGCCGAGCTCGCCATTCCGGTGACCGATGCCATCCGCCGGCCGGCGGCCAACCTGGTGGCGATGGTGGTGCGCGCCTTCCCCCAGCTCAGCGCCGAACGCTCCCTGCCCGTTTGAGCGCGCCGCGGCTGGAGATTCACCTCGAGAAGCTGCACCACAACGCCCGCACTCTGG
>JBIKUY010000130.1:0-5748 GCA_044347355.1 Prochlorococcaceae cyanobacterium
CAGGGTCTGCACGTATTCGGCGTGGCGATCGCGGGAGATCACCTGGGTGCTGGCCGTATCCGGCTCCAGGCAGAGCTTGGCGCAGGCGATCGCCTCCACCTGGGGATCGGTGTTGGCGTAAGTGCCCATGGCACCGCTGATCTGGCCCACGCTCACCACCCGCTCCAGCCGCTCCAGCCGCTCCTGGTTGCGTTCCACTTCCGCCAGCCAGCCCGCCACCTTGAAGCCGAAGGTGATCGGCTCGCCGTGGATGGCGTGGGAGCGGCCGATCATCACGGTGTCCTTGTGCTCACGCGCCAGCGTGCGCAGGGCATCGGCGAGCTGATCGAGCTCGCCACGCAGCAGTTGCACCGAAGCCTTCAGTTGCAGGGCCAGGCCGGTGTCGAGCACGTCGGAGCTGGTCATGCCCACGTGGATGTGGCGGCCGGCATCACCCACGTGTTCATTCACGTTGGTGAGGAAGGCGATCACGTCGTGACGCACCTCCGCCTCGATCTCGAGGATGCGATCCACGTTGAAGGAGGCTTTCTCCTTGATGGTTGCCACGGCCTCGGCGGGTACCCGGCCCAGCTCACAGTTGGCCTCGGTGGCCGCGATCTCCACATCCAGCCAGCTCTGGAACTTGGCCTCTTCGCTCCAGATGGCGCCCATCTCGGGCAGGGTGTAACGCTCGATCAAAGCCGCGGGGAGCTCACATCCAGACCAATGTATGGGTCGCCGGAGCGGCGGGCCGACGTTGCCTGCTTTGGAGCAGGGATGCACCCTCCCGAGGCCTGGATTACGGCCTACTGGGGGGCGCGGATGGAGCCTTTCAGGCGGCTGCGCTGGTGAGGTGCTGATGCGCCACTTCCCATTGCACAAGGGTTCCCCAGGTTTGCTGCCGCACCCAGCAGCGTCCGCCCCGACACTGGATCAATTGAAAGGGAGGTAGATCGGCCGGCTGATTGCGAAGCCGCACGAAGCTCCCTGGCCGCAGCAATTCCACCACGGTGCCGACTCCTTGGGAGGGTGCGGCATGGCGGGAATCGGGCAGGGCCATGAGAGCTGGAGCGGGGGGACCGGAGTGCGGTGGAGCAATCTTCCGGCGCCTGCTCAACAGCCCCGCACTTCCTTGGACTTTGTTCCAATTGCTGTATGGAATGATCACAGCCATGGCCCGCAAGCAACGCCTCGACCTGGTTCTGGTGGAGAGGGGTCTGGCGCTCAGCCGCCAGCAGGCCCAGCAGTTGATCCGGGCTGGCCGGGTGCGTAGCGGTGACCGGGTGCTGGACAAGCCTGGCCTGGATGTGCTTCCCGACGTGGCGCTGGAAGTCCAGCAACCCCAGCGTTATGTGTCCCGCGGTGGCGAGAAGCTGGAAGCAGCGCTTGATGCGTTCCCGATTTCCATCGCCGGCCGCGTGTGTGTGGATGGGGGGATCTCCACCGGTGGGTTCACCGATTGCCTGCTGCAGCGGGGTGCTGCCCGCGTGTATGGCATTGATGTGGGTTACGGCCAGACCGCCTGGAGCCTGCGCAGTGACCCCAGGGTGATCCTTCGGGAGCGCACCAACCTCCGCCATCTCACGGCAGCGGAGTTGTACAGCCCGGACGAAGGGGCTGCCGACCTGGCGGTGGCCGATGTGTCGTTCATCTCACTCGGCCTGGTGCTTCCCGCGTTGCTTGGCCTGTTGCGGCCCGCAGAAGCCAGCTCCCGGGTCGATTTGGTTGTTCTGGTCAAGCCCCAATTCGAGGTAGGCAAGGCCCGCGTCGGCAAGGGAGGGGTGGTTCGCGATCCGGCCGCGCACAGGGATGCCATCACCGGCGTGGTGGAGGCGGCTGAGGCACTGGGGCTTCAGGCATCAGGGCTGGTGGCCTCCCCCCTCACGGGCCCAGCCGGCAATCATGAATACCTGCTCTGGTTGAGGGAGGGGGGGGCGTTGGCAAGTGGTTCCTGTGTCTCCAAGCACCAGATCGAAGAGCTGGTGGCCGTAACCCTGAACGGCCACCCATGAGTTGTGAGCCTCAGCGTGGGGAGTTCAGATCGCCCCGCTGTCGCGGTCGCCGGTGCGGATGCGGATCACCGAATCGATCGTGCTCACGAAGATCTTGCCGTCACCGATCTCGCCGGTGCGGGCGGCGTCCTGGATGGCGCCCACCACGGTGTCCACCTTGTCGTCGTCCACGACGATCTCCAGTTTCAGCTTCTGCAGGAACTCCACGGTGAACTCCGAGCCGCGGTAGCGCTCCACCTGGCCTTTTTGGCGGCCGAAACCGCGCACTTCGCTCACCGTCATGCCGACGATGCCCGCATTCACCAGCGCGATCTTGACATCCTCCAGTTTGAAGGGACGAATGATGGCCTCGACTTTTTTCATGGAAGCAGCTGGGCTTGGAGGTGGTCGTGGAGGAACAGTCTCTCAGGATCCCCGGCTTGGCCGGGGACGATCCCATCAGACCTGAGCTGATCAGGGGTTGTCGTAGCCGTTGCTACGGGCCCTGATCCCCTCTGCATAGGATCGCCCTTCAGCTGCACTTGCGCCAGCCATGTCGTCGCCCCTGCAGACCGCGGAGCCAGCCCCACCCGCGCAAACCAAAGCCCCCCTCTACGGCGAGCGAGCGATCGCCGAGGCACAGCTGATCTGCTTCGACAACCCACGGCCGACCCGGGCTTATGAAGTCACTATCACACTGCCCGAATTCACCTGCCGCTGTCCCTTCTCAGGCTATCCCGATTTCGCCACCCTGCGGCTGTTGTACCAGCCCGGCCCGCGGGTGATGGAGCTCAAGGCGATCAAGCTGTATGTGAACAGCTACCGCGATCGCACGATTTCCCACGAAGAGGTCGCCAACCGGATTTTGGACGACTTTGTGGCGGCCTGTGATCCCGTGTGGATGGAATTACAGGCCGATTTCAATCCCCGCGGCAATGTCCACACCGTGGTTCGGGTGAGCCATGGTGTGCGTCAGCCCTGCTGAGTGGGTTCAGTCTGAGAGGGTTCCGTTGCCCGCTCAGGTGGGCTTCGCCAACCCTTCCAGCAGCTGGGGCAGTTCCCTGGCCAGAGCGGTGAGGTTGCGGTTGCAGAGGCCGGCGAGGTGCAAACGGCCCGGCTCGGCGATCGCCCAGACCTGCCGGGTAGCCAGGAGGCTCAGGGCGCCCCCTACCAGGGCGATGGCGAAGCCCGCATAGACCAGGGGTACACCAGGATCCCGCTTGAGAAGGATGCCGCTGGCGGGGAGCACGCTGTCCACCCGGATCGGCAGCTCGTTGACGTCCTGGGCAGGGCCCCCCACCGCCAGCGATCCCAGCAGGGTCCCATCGGCCCCATAGATGTCCACTGGCCCCTGTTCACTGCCCAGGCTCAGCAACACCGGTTGCGTGCCGTCGGGACGGGTGGGCAGGACCAGACCCCACACTTGCTCCCCCAGCTGGGGGAAGGTCTGCAGGGGTAACTGCAGCACCGGGCTGCGGCCCAATTGCACGGAGATGGCAGCCAGGCCCCAGTCGGCCTGGTAGAAGGTCACACCCCGGAAGCGCAGGGGGTGATTCACACTGATCTCGGCCTGGCGCAGCACCGTGCTCCCCGCCTCACCGGCATCTTCACGCCCTACTGCACTGCCCTCCAAGATCCGCAGCGAGGAGCGGAACTGTTCGGGTCGGCCGGCCGGATCCCGTTCCACCGCGAAATGGTCGAGCGCAAGGGTGAGCTCGCTGCGGCCACGGCTGTCCATCAGCTCCAGTGTGCGCCCCGGAGCCAGAAATTGCTCTGCTCTCCGGCCCCCCAGTGCGCCCCAGGCGGCTCCGAGCATCAGCACCACCATCCCGGCGTGCACCAGCAGGGGCCCAACCCGTCCAGCCACGCCCTTGCGGGCTGCCAGCCGCTGCTCCTGGCGGTTGATCTGCCAGCCCTGTTGCCGCAGGCGGTGCTCCAGGCCATCAAGACTGGCCTCAGGGTCGTCGCAGCACACCGTTTCGGCGAGGCTGAGTTTGCTCAGCTGGCGCGGTGAGCGGTAATCAATCCAGCGCAGCGCTGCCCGCAGAGCGGGCCACTGGCGTCGCCAGCTGCAGAGCAGCAGCGACAGTGCCAACCAGGCGAGCAGTCCCAGAAACCAGCCACTGGAGTACACGTGATCCAGCTGGAGGTTGAGCACCCCTCTACCCCGAAGCAGTCCTAACCATGGGGTCTGGTCATACAGCTGGTGATACAGCCCTTCCGCTTCCCGTTGGGGGATGGCTGTGCCGATGCCGCTGGCGATGGCAATCACCAGCAACAGCGCGATCGCCAGCCTCAGATCTGAGATCCAGCCCCCAAGGCGGCTGAGGGTCCTAGTGGTGGCTGAAGGCATCAATGGCGGAGGAATGGGGCGGCGGAGGAATGGGGCTCAGGTCCAGTTCGCAAGGAGTGTCAGGACGCCTGTGGTCACCAGCACAACGCCGCTGATGGGAGGCACCCACTGGCCGATGCGACGCAGATTCAGCAGGCTGGGCAGGCTGGCCGCGGCTGTGCCGGCAAGCAACAGTGGCACCACCTGGCCGGCACCAAAGCTGGTCAGCAACAGCATGCCCACCAAAGGTTTACCGGTCTGGGCCATCCAACCCAGCAGCACGGCCAGGATCGGGGTGGTGCAGGGTGTGGCCGCCAGGCCAAAGGCGAGGCCTGCCGCAAGGGGGGCAAGGGGGGCCGGCACGCGCCGCCGCCAGCGTTCCGGGTCGGGTCCGGTGGGCATTGGCAGTCGCAGCAGGCCCAGCAGGTTGAGGCCCATCAGCAAGGCCAGCAGGGCCACCAAGCTGGGGATCAGTCCGGGAATCTGGCCGTAGATCCGGCCAAGCAGTCCGCTGAGCAGGCCCAGCAGCACCAACGACGCCACGATCCCTGCCGCAAAACTGACACTGCGCTGCCAAGGCCTCGGGCCGCGGTCGGAGCCAAAGCCGGCCAGATAGGCCAGCGTGACCGGCAGTAGGGAGAGGGAGCAGGGGCCCAGGCTGGTGAACAAACCACCCAGGAAGACAACGGCCAGCGTGGTGGGGCCTGGATGGGAGAGGGATTGCTGCAACAGTCCCTCGCTGGCATGGGCCAGATCGCTGAGTGCCAGTGTCCAGTTGGCCAGAATGGCCCCGAAGCCGATCATCTGAGGAGACTATCGGGCGAAGCCGAAGGCAGAGGGCCGGTCAGCCGATTCTGGATGGGGAGGATGTCCGTCGTCGCCTGGTAGGGGGATTGCCGGCGATCTGAGCGCTGGACTCAAGGGAGCAACGAATCAGCAGTCCGCACACCAGCAGGCTGGCCATCAGTGAATTGCCCCCGTAGCTGATCAGAGGTAGTGGCAATCCAGTGGTGGGCATGGCACCACTGGCCACAGCGATGTTGAGAATCGACTGGCCCACCAGTAGCGTCGTACAGCCCATGGCGATCAGCCGCTGCTGATTGCTGCGGCAGCCAAGGGCCACCCTTAGCCCAACGAAGCCGAACAGCAGCAGAAATCCCAGCAACACCACCGAGCCGATGAATCCGAATTCTTCCGCGAACACGGCGAAGATGAAGTCCGTGCTTTGAATCGGCAGGTATTGGAGTTTCTGGGTCGACAGCCCGAACCCCTCACCGAAGATGCCACCGGAGCCGATCGCTAGCAGGCTCTGCACCAGTTGGTAGCCATCGCCCTGGGCGTCCTGCCAGGGATCGAGGAAGGAGACCACCCGCAGTCGCTGGTATTCATTGATGGCGATGCTGGCGGTGCCCAACAGACCACCGGCGCCGGCTGCCCCGAGCAACA
>JBIKUY010000288.1:0-3505 GCA_044347355.1 Prochlorococcaceae cyanobacterium
GGGAATAGCGCTCGATCACCATCAGATCGGTCACTTCAACGCTGCCGGGCTGGCAGACCCGGCCCAGGTCATTGCGGCCCAGGTCCACCAGCATCACGTGCTCCGCACGCTCCTTCGGGTCGGCCAGCAGCTCGGCTTCCAGCGCCAGATCTTCGGCCTCATCCGCGCCCCGGGGGCGGGTGCCGGCGATCGGCCGTAGGGACGCCTTGATGCCGCCGCCAGCGAGGGGGTCGGCCTTCACCATCACCTCTGGACTGGATCCGATCAGGTACCAGCCGCCGAAGTTGAAGAAGGCCATGTAAGGCGAGGGGTTCACCATCCGCAAACTGCGGTAAAGCTCGAAGGGATCACGCTGGATGCGGGTTTCCAGCCGCTGGCTGATCACCAGCTGGAACACATCTCCTGCGGCGATGTGGTCCCGGGCCTTGGCAACGGCGGCCTCGAAATCGGCCTGGCTGCGGTTGCTCACCGGCTGTAGCAGCTGGCCGATGGCCGTCACCGGCGCGTCGTGCCAGCGCAGCGGCGCGACGCCAGGTGGCAGGGGCGCATGCATCCGGGTCTCCAGGTCGGCGATCCGGGCGCTCGCGGCGCGATGGGCTGCCTCGGGATCAGCGCCGGCGCTCAGGTCGGCATAGGCCACCGCGGTGATCTGGCGCTTCACTTGGTCGAACACCAGCAAGCTATCGGCCAGCATCCAGCAGCCATCCGGCGGTGCTCCCACGGCGGCAGGGTGCACAGGCACGCTGGGCTCAACCCATCGAATCAGTTCGTAGCCCCAAAAGCCGAACAGCTGGCCCACGGGGGGCAGGTCGGGCATCACTCCGCTGCGGAGAGGAGCTAGGCACTGCTGCAGCAGTGTGAAGGGGTTGCCGGCCATTACCTGACGGCGACCATCCCGCCAGACCTGTTCGCTGCGGTCGCCTCGGCTGGTGAGGGTCCAGAGCGGGTCGGCCACCACGAAACTCCAGCGACCAATGCGTTCGCCCCCTTCCACCGACTCGAGCAGCACGCCGTGGTCGCTTTCCGCTCCCACCTTCAGCCAGGTGGTGAGGGGCGTTTCCAGGTCGGCTGGCCAGCGCTTCCACACCGGGACGAAGGTGAAGCCGGCCGCCACCTGATCGCGGAAAGCCTGATCCGGGGCACCGGTGTCCAAGGGGGGCGGCTGCAGGCTATGCCGTTATAGGCGTTGGTCGTAACCGAACCACTCGAAATCGAGCCTGTAGAGACGGTTCACAATCTTCCGTTCCTCGTGCCCATAGGCCTCTTCGAGCCGTGCACTGGCACCGGTGTTCGTGCCGGCCCGTACCGCAGGACTGCCGGGCTCGATGCCGTAAAGGTGCTGCAGGACGTGGCCGAGGTCGCGGTCGAGGGTCTCGACCCGGCCGATGAAGTCGAAGCGCTCAAGCGGCAGGCAGAGAATGTCCGCCTGGGGGGCCCAGTGCATATCGAGATAAAGACCCCCGGCCTCGAGATAGCGACAGAAACCCAGAAAGGTGTCCGGTTGGTTGTGGCGGGCTGCCCAGGTGAGAAAGCGGCGACCCTGGTGGCGCTTACGTCCCACCTTGTCAAGGAAAGCCGAGAGCACCCGGCTGTAGGGATCTCGCACCACGGTGAACACCCAGGCCTCCCGCTCCAGTCGTTGAACCTCGCGAGGGGAGAGCCACAGGGGGCGTTGAAACTGATATTTGGGATGGTTGCGCCGGGGCTGGCGGGCGCGGAACCGGGTGTGTTCGAACAGCACCTGGGTGATGGTGGTGTTCGCCGCCTTGGGGATGCGGTTGTAGAAAAAAGGTTCTAGTGGTGAATAGGCGCCACGGGGATCCAGCTTGAACAGATCCATTGGCCCCCGGTAGGGGAATCGGCGATAGAAGGGTGAGAGGAGGCGAGCGCCGATCCGGCCTCCAGCCCGCAAGGCCCCTGTTCCCGGCATGGTGCCTGCCATTGGTTCCGGGACGAGAGGATTTGCCAGCCTAGGGACCCTGCCTGCCTGGAATTCACGCACTGATTCAAACTATGACCATCCAAGAGGCCGGAGTTCCCTGGCCTCAAGGATCACCTGACTAGGCTCGCCCAGGCGATGGCCGACCCGATCGCTGAGTCCATGGCCGAATCAAAGGGAACCCTCCAGTCGCCGGCGGCAGAGGGCTGCACCTTCAAGCAAGAGCTGCGCCTGCCCAAGGTGGTGGCCATCGGTTTTAACAAGTGCGCCACCCGCAGCCTGGCTCTGCTGTTTGCCCGCTCCGGCCATCGGGCGGTGCACCAGAAACTGCCGCAGCGCTGGCGCCGGCGCCGCAAACTGGGCGGCGTCATGCGGGCTAATCATCAGGCAGGTCGACCGGTGTTTTTTGGGATTGAAAATTACACTTTTTATGGCGACCTCATTGACAGCGGCAGGCGCTCCACATTCGACGGCAATTCACTGTTTCGCGAGATTCTGGCGAGCTACCCTGACACGATTTTGTTGCTCAATTGGCGCGATCAGGATGCCTGGATCCATTCACGCCTGAGCCATGGTCATGGTGAGTTCGCTGCTCGCGAGCAGCGCGTGCGGGGGCTCAACAGTCAGGAAGCCTTGGTTACCCAGTGGCGCGAGGAGTGGGATGCCCATCTGGTGGCTGTGCGCGGCTTCATGGCCGAACGGCCGCTCCAGTTGATTGAGTTCAACATCGATCATGATCGGATCGAAGCCCTGATCGCCCGCCTGCCCGCCTATGGCCTGAGGGCTGAGCACTTCATGGACATTGGTCGTAGCCGAGGACGCCGGCTGGCGCCATGGCTGGCGCGCAGCAAGGCCTGGCTATCCCGGCACCGGCCGCGTGCGCAGCGTTGAGGATTGCCATGCCTCCCTCCACCGCACCGGGATGATCATCAGCGAGCGCCATCAGCTGATCGTGTTGCACTGCCGCAAGGCAGCCGGCAGCTCGCTTTGCGTGTCGCTGGCGCGCAGTCTTGGTGCTGATGATCTGCAGATCAGCGCCCTGCCGGAAACGATGGCTCAGGGAATTCCGCTCACCCGGCGGGTGCGGCGCATTGCCCTGCACCAGAGCCGCTATCTCCTTCCCCTGTATCGCCTGCTGGGGGCTCGTGGATATCGCCGCGCCCTCACGCGGGCTGTGGATCATGCCCACCGGCCGCTTCTGGGTAGGAAGCCCCCCCATGCCCCCGCCGCCACGGTGGCAGCGGCCTTCCCGCGGGAGTGGGCCACCTTCCGCAAGCTGGCGATCGTGCGCAACCCCTGGGACAAGACAGTGTCGGATTACTTCTGGCGCGTTCAAGGCCTCCGCAGTCCGCCCTCTTTCACCACCTACGTGGAAGCCCTGGCGGTCGGCCATTCCTTAGGCGGCATCGTCCCTTTGGCGTTTCATGACAACTGGCCCATGTACACGATCAACGATCGGGTGGCGGCGGATGGGGTGGTGCGTTTCGAGCATTTGCTGCCAGACCTGACGACTTTCTTGGCCGAGGCAGGTATCCCCTGGGATGGCTGGTTGCCCCGCTCCAAAGG
>JBIKUY010000219.1:0-4192 GCA_044347355.1 Prochlorococcaceae cyanobacterium
TGCGCGACTGGGGCGGTGTGGATCGAGATCGGGCCCATCTACTGCTGGTGCTGCACGAAGGTGAGTGGCTGACGCGCTGGTTCGGCGGCAACGGTGAAACGGTGTACGTCCTGCTGAATGGCTTGGGCCTGCTATGGATGCTGGCCACCGGGGGGGCGTTGCTCCTGCAGCGTTGGCGCCGGGGGGTGGGGTGACCCCCCAGCCGTTACAGTGGTGGTTTGGTCAGCCGTTGCGGCCCTGCCGAACCGGCCTGACCAGAATCTGCGCCAGCCCCACCAGGGCAGGATCCGAGCCAGAGCCCGACCAAAGCCAGCCGTCCCAAGTGAGACCGTGACGTCGATGACACCTGAAACCGTAGAGCCAGCCCTTGATGCAGCGGTCGACGCAGCACCAGAGGCAGCTCAGCCATCCGCCACCATGGCTGTGAGCACCGGCAAGCTGTGCGCTGCCGACCTGATCCGGGCGTTCGAGGCCGAACAGCTCAAGTCGGAATTGCCTGACATCTACGTGGGCGACACCGTGAAGGTGGGTGTGCGAATTCGCGAGGGCAACAAGGAGCGCGTCCAGCCCTACGAGGGTGTGGTGATCGCCAAGCGCCACGGCGGCCTGAACGCCACGATCACCGTTCGCCGCATCTTCCAAGGCATCGGCGTGGAGCGGGTTTTCATGCTGCACAGCCCCCAGGTTGCTTCCGTGAAGGTTGAGCGGCGCGGTAAGGTTCGCCGGGCGAAGCTGTTCTATCTGCGTGACCGTGTGGGTAAAGCCACTCGTGTCAAGCAGCGCTTCGACCGCTGAGATCAGCTCCACCAGGAGTTGGCCTCACCACCTCCAACTGGGGACATTGAGCTCTGCGCCGTTAGTTCAGTTGGTAGAACGCAGGTCTCCAAAACCTGATGTCGGGGGTTCAAGTCCTCCACGGCGCGTTCGATGTCCCCAGTGGCCGGAATTGTCTCCCAAAATGGAGTCCCAGGAATGGGGTCCATCGAAGGATTGATCAGTTTCCGTCCTTGTTTGTCCTGTTGTTTTCCCTTCCCGAACATGGAGTTGGATCTTCAACCCGGAGATGTGGTCAAGGTGCTGGAATCAGCAGCCCTTGGCTGGGTTCGAGCCCGAGTGATCCGAGTCAAATCCGGTGGCCGTGTTGTTGTCCAAAGTGATCAAGGCAGGGAATTTACTGCCCGCGGGAACCAGGTGCGCCTGATTGAACCAGCCGGCTTTCGACCCTGACCAACCCATGACCTAGTCATTGGCATTGACCTGTGCCCACTCCCCTTGGGGGTGGGTTTTTTGCTGACCTGGAACGCGGAACCCAATCCCTGCCACCAGGCCAGTTGACGAAGGGGGGGGCGGCAATGGATACTTTCTTGGTGGCAGCAGCTGGTTGCCGCTGAGGCATGGTTCACACGCAGCATCAAGCTGCACCTTGTGAACCAATACCTATGCCTATCCCAGAGACCAACACGATACAAAGGCTTACCAAGCTTTTGCAGATCTGAGTCTCAACAACCAGGCAACAATCTGGGACTGTAGTTCAATCGGTTAGAGCACCGCCCTGTCACGGCGGAAGTTGCGGGTTCGAGCCCCGTCAGTCCCGTTTAACTCTTCAGGAGATCCGCCGGTGGCAGCTGAGGTCAGTCGGGTGCGTCCGATCCGCGTGCGCCTGGCTCCTAGCCCCACCGGCACCTTGCACATCGGCACCGCCCGCACTGCGGTGTTCAACTGGCTGTTCGCCCGCCACCACGGCGGCGAATTCCTGCTGCGTGTCGAGGACACCGACAAAGAACGCAGCAAGCCCGAATACACCACCAACATCCTCCAAGGCCTCCAGTGGTTGGGTCTGGGCTGGGACGGCGAGCCGGTGATCCAAAGCGCGCGGGTGGAGCTGCATCGGGCCGCCATCCAGCAGCTGCTCGATTCCGGCCACGCCTACCGCTGTTACGCCACTGAGGCCGAGCTCACGGCCATGCGCGAGCAGCAGGCCGCTAGCAAGCGGGCCCCCCGCTACGACAACCGCCACCGCGACCTCAGCCCGGCTCAGGAGCAGGCCTTCATCGCCGAGGGTCGCGAAGCGGTGATCCGCTTCCGCATCAACGACAGCCGCACGATCAACTGGAGCGACCTGGTGCGCGGCGAGATGCGCTGGAGCGGCGCCGATCTGGGCGGCGACATGGTGATCGCTCGCCGCGCCCCGGCCGATCAGATCGGCGATCCCCTCTACAACCTGGTGGTGGTGGTGGACGACGCGGCCATGGCCATCAGCCATGTCATCCGTGGCGAGGACCACATCGCCAATACCGCCAAGCAGCTGCTGCTTTACGAGGCCCTCGGTGCGGAAGCACCCGTATTTGCCCACACGCCGCTGATTCTCAACAAGGAGGGCAAGAAGCTCTCCAAGCGAGATGGCGTGACCTCGATCAGCGACTTTCGCACCATGGGCTACACGGCATCTGCCCTGGCCAACTACATGACCCTGCTGGGCTGGTCGCCGCCCGAGGGCATGGGCGAGCGCTTCTCCCTGGCCGAGGCCGCCGCAGTGTTTGGCTTTGAGCGGGTGAATCGGGCCGGCGCCCGCTTCGACTGGGACAAGCTCAACTGGCTTAATGGCCAGGTGCTGCGCGAGCAGGGGGCCGCCAGCCTGCGGGAACAACTCCTGCCGCTGTGGAGCGAGCGGAACTGGGCCATGACCCCTGTTCACCGCGATCCCGGCTGGCAGCTGGAGCTGATCGAACTGCTGGCCCCCTCGCTCACCCTGCTGGCCGATGGGGTGGAGCAGGCCGAGCCGTTCTTCAACACACCGGAGCTGAACGCAGCAGCCCAGGGCCAGTTGGCCGTCGAGGGCGCCCGGCCCGCCCTGGCCGCTCTGGCGACGGCCCTGGAGGCCCTGGGCCCTGGGGTCCCCTTCACCACTGATCAGGCCCAGGTCCTGCTGGGCGAAGCGGCCACAGCGGCCGGCGTGAAGAAGGGGGTGATGATGAAAAGTGTGCGCGCCGCCCTGCTGGGCAGCCTGCAGGGCCCCGACCTACTCACCACGTTGCGGCTGCTGCAGCGCAGCGGCGACGCCCTGCCCCGCATCCAGGCCTGTCTCTGACACACCTGTTTCTAGCTCCACCAAACCGAGCCGGCGAGCGAGGGGACCAGCCGTCAGTCCCTGCAGGCCCACGGTGAGCAGGATCGTGAGAAACACCAGACCTTGCAGGCGCCCAGCCCCGAGCACACCGGCCTGCTCCAGCCGGATGGCGAACAGGCTGGCCACCGCCGCGGTGACCACCCCCCGGGGAGCCAGCCAGGCCAGTAGTGCCTGCTGCTGGAGGGTGAAGCCCATGCCCCAGGTGGCCAGGCCGATCGCCAGGGGGCGCTGGAGCAGCATCATCGCCAGCACGCAGGCCACCCCGCCCCAGCCCAGGGGGCTGAGCTGGGCAAAGCTCACGTCGGCCGCCAGCAGGGGGAACAGCATGGTGATCGCCAGCTGGGCCAGCTGGCGGATCAGTTCATCCAGTCCGGCGGCATCGGTATCCGGCCGGCGGCCCACCACAACCCCGGCCGCCACGGCCGCCGGCAGGCCCGACTCCGGCAGCAGCAGCTCACAGCCGGTGAACATCAGGAACAGGCTGCCCAGGGTGAGCTGCAGCCGCAGGGCACTGGCCTCCCGCGCGGGGATGCGGCGCAGGGCCTCGGCCAGCATCCAGCCGGAGGCGGCCCCGATCAGCACGCCCCCCCCCAGGCGCACCAGCAGGCCCGTGGCCAGGGCCCGCCACCCCTGCAGATCGCCCAGGGTGAGCTCCAGGAGCAGCAGGGCCAGCACCGCCCCGATCGGTTCCAGCACCAGCCCCTCCCCCTCCAGCACCTCCCCCAGGGGGGGCGCCAGGCGGATCTGCCGCACCAGGGGGTTCACCACCGTGGGGCCGGTGGCCAGCACGATTGCGCTGAACACCGCCGCCAGGGCCCAGTTGAGCCCCGCCAGCCAGTGGGCCACCAGCAGGCCCCCCAGCAGGGCCAGCACCAGCCGCACGGCACAGATGCGCAGCACCGCCTGGCGGGTGCCGTCGTTGGGAAGGCGCAGGTTGAGCCCCCCTTCGAACAGCACCAGGCTCACCAGCAGGCCGGTGATCGTGCCCAGGCCGCTGCCCAGGTCGAGTGGTTCCACCAAGCCAAAGCCAGCCCGCCCGATCAGCAGGCCGGCGCTGAGCAGCAG
>JBIKUY010000132.1:0-5734 GCA_044347355.1 Prochlorococcaceae cyanobacterium
AGTGGATGCTGCAGCGCACCGCCGCCCTCATCGACAGCGTGACGGGTGACTTCGAGCGCTTCGAGTTCTACCGCTTCTTCCAGGCCCTACAGAACTTCTGCGTGGTGGACCTCTCCAACGTCTACCTCGACATCGCCAAGGACAGGCTCTATGTGAGCAGAGCCCATGCGTTCCGCCGCCGCAGCTGTCAGACAGTGCTCAGCCTGGTGGTGGAGCGACTGGCCGGTCTGATCGCGCCGGTGCTCTGCCACATGGCCGAGGACATCTGGCAGAACCTTCCCTACCCGGTGGCCGAGGCCTCGGTCTTTGAACGGGGCTGGCCCAGCCCAGCCGACGCCTGGCGCCGACCGGACCTGGAGCAACCGATGGAGCAGATCCTGGAGCTACGGGCCCTGGTGAACCGGCAGCTGGAGAACTGCAGGGCCAGCGGCGCCCTGGGCGCCTCGCTCGAGGCGCAGGTGCACCTCGAGCTCGGTGATGGCAGCGAGGCCCCAGCCGCGGCACTGCAATGGCTGGCGACGTCAGCCCACCCCAGTGTGGACAACCTGGCCGATTGGCTGCTGGTGTCATCCCTGCAGCAGGGAAACACGGCTCCCGCCGAAGCGCTGGTCAAGGCCAGCGAGGGCGGTATCACCGTCCACATCGCCAGGGCGGAGGGGGAGAAGTGCGAGCGCTGCTGGCACTACGAAGCGGACATCGGTCAGCACAGCGCCCACCCGACCCTCTGCGGCCGCTGTGTGGCAGCGCTGAGCCACTGAACTCGATCGCCCTTCCCACCATGACCGGAGCGCGATCTGCAGCAGGTGGCGTCTCAGTGAAGCGATCACCCACCGGCCGACCTTCCATGCGATCGACCTCGGTGAGCGGCAGCTGCGCTGACCTCGGGCGATGCGCGTGACCCCGGCTGGTGGGCCAGCCAGCGGAAGGCTGACGATCGCGCGTTCACGGCTGGACCAGTCCCAAGCCGCTGATGCCAATCCAGATGAATCCACCCTGCGGACAGACCGGAAGATGCCTGTGGCGCCCGAACAATCCTGCTAGAAGAGTCTCTTTGAGTCCTCCTGCCCAAAGATGCCCCGTTGCACGGTCCACGCCGCACACGGTCTGGCTCTGATCCTCGCGGCAGGACTGCTGCAGGGATGCCAGGGGAGCGAGGGACCGTCCGTCGAGGTCTCAAAGGCCCTGCGCGCTGAGGCCCGGCCCTCGTCCGTCGACCGTGGCTTCTCGGCTCCGGGAACCATCGAGCCGCTCGAGGGCATCCTCCGACTTGCAGCACCGCTCACCCCATCCGGCCTGGCCCCACGGGTAGCAGAGCTCTATGTGAAGGAAGGGGAGCGGGTGAAGGAAGGCCAGATCCTGGCCCGTTTCGACAACCATCCCAGCGTGCTCCAGGAGCTGGCTGCCGAGGACACGACAATCCGCTCCCTGCAGTCGGAGATCGTCATCCTGGAGCGCCAAACGCGCCGCTTTATGACCCTGCAGGACAAGGGCGTGATCCCACGCGCCGACTTTGAAGACCGGGAGCTGCGCCTCAGCCAGCTGCGCAACCAGCTGGCCCAGTCCAGAGCCCGGCGCAACGTGATCCGCGAACAGCTGCTCCTCTCCCAGCTTGTGGCTCCGATCTCTGGCATGGTGCTCAGCATCCAGAGCCGCAGCGGCGAGCAACCGGGCATCGAGGGGGTGCTCGATCTGGCCGACCCCCTCAGCATCGGAGCGATCGCGCAGGTGGAGGAGAAGCACATCCCAGGGCTTCAGCCAGGACAATCCGTACTGGTGAGCAGCGAAAACGGCTACTTCACCACACCGCTGCAGGCGCGCATCCGCAGCATCGCCCACCGGGTGACGCCACGGCGTTCGCTGCTCACCAAGCCCGGCCTCCACAAAGATTCGGAACCACGGGTTGTGGATGTCCAGCTGGAGTTCACCCAGACGCCCCCAGTGGCCCTCGCCAAAATGAGCGGCGCCAAGGTGATGGTGCAGTTCCTGCCTCGATGAGCGTCACCAGTTGGCCCTTTCAACGCTGGCTGCGCAAGCCAGGGTTCCGCGTCGGTCCGTTACCTCGGCTGAAGGCCCTGCTGCGCGGGCTACCAATCGGCAACAGCCTGCCGCTTTCGGTTCATGTGCTGCGCTTCCGTCCGCTGAACCTGCTAACCGCCCTGTTCAGCGTGGCCTTCGCCACCGCGATGATCCTCTGCCAGTGGGGCTTCCGCGACGCGCTGTTCGAGTCTTCCGTCGCCATCCAGCGACTGTTCCAGGCGGATGTCGTGATGATCCACAGCGCATCAGTCAGCACGCTCACCTGGATGACCACCTTCCCCCACGCCCAGCTGGATGAGCTGCGTGGCGATCCACGGGTGACCCACACCGCAGAAGCCCGGATCGCCTATATGCGCTGGAGCCGGAGCGGCGATCCAACGGCGCGACTGCTGACGGCGGTTGGTGTGAATCCCAATGAGCCGGCGCTGCTGCGGGGCGATCTGGCCAGCCATCTCGATCTGCTAGCCATGCCGGGGCAGATCCTGTTCGATCGCAGAGCTCGACCGGAATACGGAGACATTGGCAGTCTGATCCAGGCGAAGGACATACCCCTGGCCATGCTTGAGAACAGCCGGGTGAGAATCGCCGGGATGATTGACATCGGGGCCTCCTTCGGCGCTGATGCCACGGCGGTGATGGGTCGCGAAACGCTCGAAACAATTATGCCGAGCATGAACTCCGGAGAGGTCGAGATCGGGTTGATCAAGCTTAAAGATCCTCAGCAGCGTGAAGCGTTTGTAAGCTCAGTGAGCAGCAGCCTGCCTCCGGGTATTCGCCTGCTCACCCCGGAGAAGTTTGCCCGGATGGAGCAGGAGTTCTGGGACAGGAGCAAACCGATCGGCTTCATCTTTCTCTTCGGGGTGACGATGAGTCTGTTCATCGGAAGTGCGATTCTCTTCCTTGTACTCAACACGATTATTCTTCTGCACAGCGGTGACTTTGCCACGCTCATGGCGCTCGGCTACAGCCGCGCGCGGTTGCAGTGGTCGGTGTTCAATCAGTCGCTACTGCTGTCGCTATGCGGCTATCCCCTCGGCTTCGCGCTGGCGGAAGTGGTCTATGCGGTCACCCGTAGGTTCACCAACCTGCCGGTGAGCACCGATCTGGAGCGCTCGATGATTGTTTTTCTGTTCATTTTGCTCACATCCTCCACCTCCGGGCTGCTTACCTTGCAGCGCCTGAACGAGACCCACCCCAGCGACGCCTTCGCATGAGCCTCGACGCCACTGCTGTGCCCTGCCCGACAACGGATGGCCCGCCAAGTCAGCAGCCGATCCTGAGCGTGCGTGATCTCAACTATCGCTTCCAGGATCCTGGCGGGCAGTGGATATCGGTTCTGAATAACCTCTCATTCGAGGCCCATGCGGGCGAGATCGTGGCGGTCGTTGGCCCTTCCGGCTGCGGGAAAACCACACTGCTCACCTTGATCAGCGGCACACGGCCCCTGCAGCAGGGCAGCGCGATGGTCGACGGCATCGAGCTGTTCGGGGCCTCCCCGTCAAGGCTGCGCCAAGCGCGCGCCAAGGTGGGCATCGTGTTTCAGGCCCATCGACTGATCAATTTTCTCAGCGTCCGCCAAAACGTGACTGCCGGGATCGAGGCCCATCGGCAACTCTCCAAGGAACGCAAGCAGAAGCTGGTGGGGGAGCTGCTGCGCTCGGTCGGCCTCGAGAACCACGGCGACCATGCCCCCCATCAGCTCTCCGGCGGCCAGAGGCAGCGGGCAGGCCTTGCCCGGGCCCTAGCCAACGACCCCAGATTACTGATCGCCGACGAGCCCACCGCCTCCCTCGATGCCTCCACCGCCGCGGCAATGCTGCAGACCCTTCGCAGCACCTGTCGCGAACGGGCGATGGCCGTGGTGATGAGCACCCACGATCCCCGCATCATGGAGCAGGCTGATCGCGTTCTGCACCTGCAGCAGGGTGCGCTGCTGACTGCTCCCTGAGGCCAGGCCCAGGCTGATCAGGTGAACGAACAAGGGCACCGACACCATGGACGTGTGGTTCGACTCAGGTACTCCTGGGCCGGAGTCCTGGGCGGGCTGGGCGAGGCCAACTCCTCGGGGATCCAGAGCCGTGCCCCCGAACTCCACTACCCCGCCGACCTTTATCTCGAGGGCAGCGATCAACACCGCGGCTGGTTCCAGAGCAGCCTGCTCACCTCGGTGGCCGTCAACGGCCACGCCCCCTGCAAGCGGGTGCTCACCCACGGCTTCACCCTCGATGAGAAGGGCCGCAAGATGAGCAAATCCCTTGGCAACGTGGTGGAGCGGGCGGCAAGAACGAGAAGCAGGATCCTGCTTATGGCGCCGATGTGCCGCTGAGCCCAGGGATCGTGAAGCAGCTTGAGCTGGCCGATGTGTACCGCAAGGTGCGAAACACGGCCCGCTGCCTGCTGGGCAACCTGCATGACTTCGATCCCAGGCCGGCCGAGGAAGGCGG
Source organism: Prochlorococcaceae cyanobacterium (assembly GCA_044347355.1). Classification (GTDB taxonomy): domain Bacteria; phylum Cyanobacteriota; class Cyanobacteriia; order PCC-6307; family Cyanobiaceae; genus NIES-981. Next base: position 4,482 of record JBIKUY010000132.1, read on the forward strand.
CGATGCCATCGCCTACAGCGACCTGCCCCCGCTGGATCAGTGGATGCTGCAGCGCACCGCCGCCCCGATCGAAACCGTGAGAGGCGACTTCGAGTGCTCCGAGTTCTACCGCTTCTTCCAGGCGCTGGCGAACTTCTGCGTGGTGGATCTCTCCAATGCCTACCTCGACATCGCCAAGGAGCGCCTCTACCTGCGCGGTGCTGGCGAGTTCCGCCGCTGCAGCTGCCAGACGGTGCTCTGCCACGTGGACGAGGACATCTGGCAGAACCTGCCGTACCCGGTGGCCAAGGCCTCGGTGTTCCAGCGGGGCTGGCCGACGGCGCCCGCTGCATGGCACCAGCTGCATCTGCAAGCCCCGATGGCCGCCATCCTGAAGCTGCGGGCCCTGGTGAACCACCAGCTGGAGAGTTGCCGCAAGCGGGGCGGCAAGGGCAACAGCGCCCCCTCCCAGCGGCCTTGGAATGGCTGGGGAACTCACCCAATGCCAGAGTGAAGTACTGATCGACTGGTTGCTGGTGTCCGCCGTGTGGATCAGCGGTGAAGCGCCAGAGGCCCTGCGGGCACGACGAGACCGACATCGGCCAGCACAGCAGCCACCCCACCCTCTGCGGCCGCTGCGTAGCCGTGCTGGAGGCTTGATCAGCTCAGAAGCAGAACCCACCCCCATCCGTTTGCCCATGGCCTACCCCGTCAGCGCCACTGAGCTGATCCAGCAGTTGGAACTGGTGCCCCATCCGGAGGGAGGGCACTTCCGCGAGACCTACCGGGCCAGCCTCACGGTGCAGACCCCCTGGGGGGAGCGGGCGGCCAGCACCGCCATCCACTACCTGCTGCAAGGCGACGAATGGTCGTGCTGGCATCGGATCCGCTCCGACGAGGCCTGGCATCACCACGGAGGCGGCGCCTTGCTGCTCTACGAGATCTGTGCCGATGGCACGGCTCGGGACTGCCGTCTGGGCCTGAACCTGGCGGCAGGTGAGCGTCCCCAGCACGTGGTGCCGGCAGGCAGCTGGTTCGCGGCCACCCCCGCCCCAGGCAACCCCTGGAGCCTGGTGAGCTGCACGGTGGCACCGGGCTTCGACTTCGCCGATTTCGAGCTGGCCACTGCCGCCCAGCTGCTGGGCGAGCGGCAGGCTATCGAGGCCATCTGTCCGTACTGGAGCCGCTTTCTAGCGGGATCCCAGGGGCAATCCAGGGAGGACTCAGAGCCAGGCTGAGGGCTGCAGATAGGCCTGCGGATCGCTGCCAGAGGC
>JBIKUY010000133.1:0-5730 GCA_044347355.1 Prochlorococcaceae cyanobacterium
CTCAATGCACTGGTGGTGGGCCCGGTTCGAGAGAAGGTGTAGAGGAGGTTCGCGGCACCATCTTCTGTGACGGAGGCTGGCGTGACCGCCAGACTGATCACCGCCATCGGGCTGATATCAGCTGCAAGCAGAGTGAAAGAGCCGACGCCTGTGCCAAAGCTACCGACGTCTAGATAGTAGGTACCTGAGGAAGTTGCAGAGAAGGTGATCTCTGAATTGGTGCCCTGCGCATCGTCGTTGAAGGCGAGCGCTGCGCCGGTGCTGTTGCGAAGAAACAGTGTGGGATCGGCGAGGGTGTTTCCATTCAGGTTGAAGCTATAGGTGCTGCCGGCGACGAGTGATGTTCGGAACCAGTCGCGATCACCGTCGAAATCCACCACTCCAGTGCGGCTACCGCCGATTGTGATAGAGCCTGTGGTGCTGGTGTTATCAGCCAGATCGTTGTCCTCGGTGATGGTACCAATCACGGCTGTGGTGGTGCCAATGGTGTAACCCGTGCCAGCGGCGAGCGTGATTGCAATGGTTTCATTGCTCTCAACGATGGCGTCTGCTGTGGGATCAACAGTGAGAACAGCCGTGGCTGAACCTGCTGCAAAGGCAATGGTTTTGGTGGTACCAGCGGTGGTGATACCGGTGTAGTCAGTACCGATCGTTGCCGTGCCACCAACGGTGAAGTTGACTATCAATGCACTGCTAACTGGTCCAGTTCTTGTGAATGTATAGGTGAGATTAGTGTCACTGCTTTCATCCACCTCAGCGGGTGATACTGTCAAAGTTATGATTGGCTGCTGGGTCAGCTCAAGGGACCAAAGCTCACGTCCAACGATGCGATTTCTGGCACTGAAGAACAGGGTATTTCCTACAACCTCAAGCTCTAGGGGATCGGAGCTATTGATGCCTGCATTGATGTCAGCGACCAGTACAGTGCCCGCCTCAGTGCCGTCTGACTTCCAGAGTTCAATACCACTGACGCCGTCGTTTGCGGTGAAGAATAGTTCATTCCCGGCCACTGTCAGGTTGCTGGGATTTGAATTGCTGATGCCTGGATTAATATCAGCGACCCGCACGGTCCCTGCTTCAGTGCCGTCTGACTTCCAGAGTTCAACGCCGCTGACGCCGTCATTGGCAGTGAAAAACAGTGTGTTGCCCAGTGCCGTAAGGTTATTCGGACTAGATCGAGTTGGCCCAGGCCTGATATCAGCAACACGAACTGTGCCGGCAGCACTACCATCTGATTTCCAGAGTTCTCTGTCGCCTTCAATAGCTGCTGCAACAAAGAAGAGAGTATTACCAACTGCCGTGAGGTAGGTAGGAACGGAGCCAATACGTGCGCCAGGAGAGATATCCGCAACAAGTACCGTACCGGCAGCAGTGCCATCTGACTTCCAAAGCTCCTTGTTAAACGGGTCGGAGTCTGTTGCACTAAAAAAAAACTGTGTTGCCAAAGGCTGTCAAAAAACCGGGATAAGAGTCAATAAACGGATTGATATTGGCAACTCTTTCAGCGGTGATGCCATCCGTTTTCCAAAGCTCTCTTCCGCCCTCACCAAACGCAGAAAAAAGCAAAGAATTCCCAATCGGTGTGAAGCCAGCCGGATTAGAGCCATAGGGCCCGAAATTGATGTCGGCAATCTGTCTTGTCCCAAATGCAGTGCCGTCAGATCTCCAAAGCTCATTTCCGCTCGTGCCGTCATTGGCTTGAAAGATGAGCGTGTTGCCGATCGAGGCAAAGCCGCCTGGGTTTGAGCCGAAGCTGCCTTGGAAGATGTCAGCCACCCGCTCGGTGCCTTCTGGCGTGCCATCTGATTTCCAGAGTTCAGTTAAATTGCTAATATTACTAATTGCCTCGTCGTCGGCCGTGAAGTAGAAAGTATCCCCAATGACCTTGCGAGTAAATGCCCGTGAGATTGAGCTGGTGGTGCCAGGCTTGTTGTCAGTCAATCGAATGGTGCCTGCTTCAGTGCCATCCGACTTCCAGAGCTCAAAACCGCTGCTGCCGTCGTTGGCCCTGAAGACCACCATGTCGCCGAATGCAGTTAGGTCACTGACATAGGAGTCGGCCACACCGAAGCGAATGTCTCGAACGAGTCTTGGGGTGGTCATTCAGCAAGAACAGTGGATGGATGATGGGGAGTGGAAGGAACCATCCAGACCGTCTGGGTCGCGTCGGTACTGGTGTCGGGGCCGATGACAGCAGGGTTGCGCCAGCCAGGGAGTACCGCCACGGAGAAAACTTCCTCGATGCCAGTCGCGAACCACAATATGCCGACCACAGCATGTTGACGAAGGTCAACAATGGCCATTCCGCAACGTAACGTCTGTTGCCCTTCTTGAATAGGAAGCCCCCCAAATACCGCCGTTTCGCGGATCTGTGACAGTCCCACGAAGGCATGGCCGGCAAAGCAATCGAGCCCCCGGGTGAAACCAGGCAGCGCCGCCACGGTGCTGCGTTCGCCGCTGATCGGATCCACTTGGATCAACGTGCCGTGACCGGAATCGAGCAGGTAGAGCTGGCCCTGGTACAGCCGAGGGGAGTGGGGCATCGACAGACCCCGCAGCACCGTTTCACCGGAGGGCACATGGATCAGGCAACCGCCGTCGACCTTGTGCTCGCGCCAGCCATTGTCCGCATCTGTTTCCCCCAGCGCGGTCACATAGGCCGGCGCGCTGCCGTCCTTCGCAATCGCCAGCCCGTTCAGGTGGCAGCGATCGCCCAGCTCCCAGCCGCTGATGAAGGGAGGTTGCCATCGGGGCACAAAACTCCAATCGCCTTCAATCGTGGCCAGTCCGTTAAACAGGGTGTTCACCAACCAGAGCCGACCACCGCACCAGGCCAGGTCATGGCCCATCAGCGGGCCGCTGTGGTGGCAGGAGCGGGCGAGAAAGGCGATGTCGTGCTCGCCCTCGGGCTTGATGCGTGGTGCGATCTCACGGCTGGCGGGCAGGGTCCAGATGGCATCGCGTGTGCCCACCGCCAGCCCGGTGGGGGTGCGGCAAAGCCCCATCGCCTGGTCGAAGTGCGAGAAACCCACCTGCAGCTGGCCCTGATGGCTGCCGATGCTCACCACCCGGCCGGCTTGATAGGTGGAGAGCAGCACGGAGAGTTCAAGCCGCTCCAGCAAAGCGGGGAGGCCGGTGGTGTGTTCGTAGGAGACTTCGACCCTGGGGAGTTCTGCGACAGAGCTGCTGGCTGCGGGCTTGCCGCTGGCGATCATTCCGGGCGATTCCACTGAAGTTTCTGAGAACTGCACTGCTGCTGGTCCACTCTGGAGGGATGGGGATCTTTCGCGACCGGCCGTCACGGTTGGTTGGCTCAGATCGGATTGTCTCGGGAATTTGGTATGCAACCTGCCGGTCTCGGTTCTGTCAGTCGCAGCACCGCCACGCCGAGCTCCAGCCACCGCATCAGCTGAGCTGGCGGTCGAACTCCCTGTTGCCATGGGCCCAGGTGTCAGGCCGGGGGGAAGCTGGGCTGATCCGCTACGAGGCGCAGCACCTTGATCGGTGCCTGGGAAAGCTGGAAGGCGTGGTCATTGGTGAGCAGTGCATCGCAGCCCCAGTGCATGGCTGCAGCCAGATGGATCGCATCCGCCGTCTGCAGCCGGGTGGAGGCCTGCAGCTCCGCTGCCCGTTCCATCACCTCTGGATGCAGGGGCACCACGCTGCAGTCGGTGACCAAGCTGCGGAACGCCAGCAGGCGGATCTGATCGGCCCTGCGCAGTGGGCCCACCAGGCATTCCATACGCACCAGATCGCTGATCACCCAGTCGGCATCGGCATAACCCTCCAGCTGCTGCAAGGTGTGGCGGCGCAGCTGCTCAGCGCCATCGAGGGCATAGATCAGCACACATGAATCGAGGTAGAGCCGCATGCCTCACCGCCAGGAGGCCCGCTCGCGCTCCAATGCTGAGTCGATCTGCTCCTGGCTGAGACCCTCGGCTGCAGCCATGGCGGTCTGGAGGTCCAGCAGCTTTGCCAGCAGCTTGCGACCTGTCGGTGCTTCTTCATCCGCCGGGGCGATCGCCACGGTCACGCGACCGGTGGGAGTCCCAGCCGGCAGCTGGAGAGTGCGGTCCTCCTTGATCTCAGCCGTGAAAGAGAAGGGTCCCATCGCCGCTGCCTGGACCCATTCACGCTAGGAGCAGAACCAGGGGCCGGACGGCCAGTTGGGAACTGAACAAGTGCAGGCAGGAACGTGCATGACTGCCAATGCGATGGCCACCAACCGTCCATGGTCAGCAGCGAATCTCTCCCCACCTGAACCAGCAGAACGACCAGCCATCGTGACTGACACACCATTCCAGCGGCGCGCTGGCGAAGTGGCCTGGGGAGCGGACCACCAGCGTGAAAAGCCAGTACGATCTTGCCCCCCTCCCTGGCAGAGCAGCAGCCATGGACTCCGCCACCCCGTGCTGCAGCGCCCAGCTGCTGGTGTTCCACCCCCGCCATCTGGAGGATGCCCAGGCCCTGATCCAAGCCGTGAAGGGCAATCAGACGGTGGTGCTCAATGCCAGCAGCGCAGAAGCCGGAGAAGCGCAGCGGCTGATCGATTTCGCCTGCGGCGGCATGGCGGCAATCGACGGTCAGACCCACCGCATCGATGCCGAGACGTTCCTGTTCACCCCTGCACGGGGACGGGTGGAGCATTGGCCGCTGGTGGCCTGAGGCCTCAGCGCTGGATCCCCACAGCCGCACCAGCAACCTGTGCAGATGGTCATCAGAAAACTACGTTATCCACATTGCCTTCAAGGCTCGGCATGCGCACCGGCATCGTCATCGACGACGCCCTGGTGAAGCCGCAGCAGCAGGCCGAGATCCGCTCCTTCCGGGGGCGCCTCAGCTGGGAAGGCGGCGGAGCAGGCTGATCCACTCTCCAGCTGGTAGCTGGGTTGAGGGTGGATACCCCGGCACCAGTAGTTGCATCTCGGCCGGGATCGGCCTGGTGGAGCGGTAGACGGGCAGCAGCAGCCTGGGAGCAGACAATGGCCCCTGGTTCTCAAGCAGACTGCCATGGCCAGCGGCATCACGGTCACGTCCAACCCGGATCCGGCGCTGCTGGTGAGCCTGGGCGTGACCAGCTGGCCCACCTGGGGCTGTGAGGTGAGCACCTTCCCCTGGACCTACGACGAGCAGGAAACCTGCCTGCTGCTTGAAGGAGACGTGACCGTCACCCCGAATGGCGGTGAGCCGGTGCGCTTTGGCGCCGGGGATCTGGTGGTGTTGGACGCCGGGCTGAGCTGCACCTGGGACGTGCACGCCCCGGTGCGCAAGCACTTCCGCTTTGGTTGAGCGCTGCCGCCAGAGTGGAGCCCATGCAGATCCCGTCCCGGCCCACACCGCGCGAGAGCACCGAAGCGATGGTGCGCAACATCAGCCAGGAGCTGGCTGAAATCGAGCAGGCCATCGGCTGCTGCCGCGGCGATCTGATCGCCGAACCGAAGCTGACGGGCAGCTGGATGGCCCACCTGCTGATCAGCAGCAGGGAGCTGCTGCACAACCTGTTGATCGACTCGGCCCCCAGGCCCCGGCGGATTGAACCACGCGGAGCTGGGGATCAGAGCGCGGAGTCGAGTGTGGGGTAATCGGTGTAGCCGGCAGGACCAGGGCTGTAGAAGGTGGCCGGGTCGGGGGCGTTGAGGGGAGCCCCGCGGCGGAAGCGTTCCGGCAGATCAGGGTTAGCCAGGAAGCTCGTCCCGAAGGCCACCGCATCAATGGTGCCGGAAATGATGG
>JBIKUY010000134.1:0-5728 GCA_044347355.1 Prochlorococcaceae cyanobacterium
GGGGCTTGTCGTCGCCCTCGGTGACGCTGAGCAGGGCCACCTTGCGGTGCTCACCCACCTCGAATTCGGCGGGGCACACCAGGTTGCCCACGTTCTCCACCCACAGCAGGTCGAGGCTGGCGGGATCGAGCCGCTGCTTGAGCAGCTTCAGGCCGCCGCTCACCATCGCCGCATCCAGGTGGCAGGCCCGGCCGGTGGTGATCGGCACCACCGGCACGCCCACGGCCTCGAGCCGCTCGGCATCGAGCTGGGTGGTCATGTCGCCCTCCAGCACCGCCATCTGCAGGTCGGGCGCGAGGGCGGCCAGGCTGCGCTCCAGCAGGGAGGTCTTGCCGGCGCCCGGGCTGCTCATCACGTTGAGGCAGAGCAGCCGCCAGGCATCGAAGTGCTCGCGGTTGTGTTCGGCCTGGTGCTGGTTGGCGGCCAGCAGGTTGAGGCCGATGGTGTCTTCCAGGGGCATGTGCATGGCCGTTACACCGCAGCGGCGGTGGCGAAGGGGGTGGGTTGGGGGGCGGTGGTCGCGCTCGGGATGGCTGGCTGGCTGGCCGCAGGGCAGGGGGAATCCGGCAGCCGGTAGTCGACGGAGCGGATGCGCAGTTCCCGGCCGCTCACGATCTCCTCCATCGGGTGGTTGCAGCAGGGGGAGCGATAGGCCTGCTCGGGATCGGGGCTGTAGGTGCCGTTGCACAGCACACAGCGCCCCACCAGCGGCACGGTCTCGATCGCCAGCTCGGCGCCGTCGAGCCAGCTGCCGCGCACGGCTGCCCGCCAGGTGGTGACGAGCTGGTCGGGCTCCACGCAGGTGAAGGTGCCCACCTGCAGATGCACCGTCTGCACCATCGGTGTGACGGGGTCGTGCTGCTGCCTCCACTCCTGCATGGAGAGCAGCAGGCATTTGGTCATGTCGACTTCATGCATGCCCCTATCTCCACGTCTGGTCGACGTTCATGTTGCAGACGTCACTGATCCAGCTGGGCTTGTGCTTGCGCGGCAACTGACCGCTCACCACCAGGTGGGCCATGGTGTCGCAGATCACCCGGCAGGCCATCAGCGAGGTCATGTCGCTGATGTCGTAGGGGGGCGACACCTCCACCACCTCCAGGCCGCACACCGGCACGTTGCGCACGATCAGCTCGAGCAGCTTGAGGGCTTCGCGGGGCAGCAGCCCGCCGGGCTCCGGCCAGCCGGTGCCGGGCACGAAGCCGGCGTCGATGCAGTCGATGTCGAAGGAGATGTACACACAGTCGGTGCCATCGGTGGCCCGCTCGATGGCGAACTGGGCCGCGGCCTCCAGGCCCATCTCGCAGATGTCGGTGACGGTGAGCACGTTGGTGCCCCGCTCGCGGCACACCTTCACGCCCTCCCGCGGCACCTGCCAGCCGCCGATGCCCAGCTGCACCAGGTTCTTGGCGGGGGCGTTGGCCATGTTCGTGGCGTGGAACCACGGACAGGTGTGCATGCGCTCGTCGAGGTCGATCTCCTGGGTGTCGACGTGGCGGTCGAAGTGGATGATCCCCACCTTCTTGTAGCCCAGGTGGCGGCACACACCGCGCACGGTGGGGAAGCCGATCGAGTGGTCGCCGCCCAGGATGATCGGGAAGGCACCGCTGACGAAGATGTGGGCGATGCCCTTGGAGATCTGGTCGAAGCTCTTCTCGTTGTTGGCGGGAATGGTGAAGATGTCGCCCACATCGCAGAGCCGGATCTGCTCGCGCAGATCCACCCCCATCTCGTAGTTGTAGGGGGTGTAAAGCGCCGAGATGCGGCGGATGCCCTGGGGACCGAAACGGGTGCCGGGCCGGTAGGTGGTGCCGCTGTCGTGGGGGACGCCCACTACTGCCACATCGAATTCCCCCACCCGGTTCACGTCCTCGATGTAGGGCGCCTTCATGAAGGTGTTGATGCCCGCGAAGTGGGGCAGTTCACCGCGCGAGAAGGTGGAGATGCGCCGGTCCACGATGCTCTCGGCCGCCTCCAGCCCGTAACGGTGGCCCTGTTCCACCTCCTGCTGCCAGCCGGTGAGCGGCAGGCGGGCTTCCTTCTCCAGGGCCTCGGCGCCCTGCTGGCCGCGCGGACGATCGAATGCGCCTTCAAGACCGGTGGACGTGCCGGTGGGATCGCTCATGGGACTGCACGGGGTTGGTTCTTGCGGTCTCCCGGGCTTTTGTCCCTCCGTGCAACCGGGCGAACCCGGTGAGCTTCTCTCGGACCAGACATTCCGCCGCCATGCAAGGCACGAACGGTGGAATCGGAACCCTAGAAACTGCTTCCGCTGAAACAGATTCACCCCGAACCGGCCGATCCGTTGTGACGATGGCTACCGGCCCTGCCGGAATTGGCTGGCCCCAGCCGGGGCATCGCCCTTGCCCTCTTCGGCCGGACGTTCTCAAACAGGCCTCCAGCGTCTGCACCCTGGGGGAAGCGAGACCACCTCCAGGTGGAGCACGTCATGGACCATCACGCCGTTCCGAACACCATCGTGAGCCGCATGCTCGCCGTGCGCCGGGAGTTGCACCGCCACCCCGAGCTGGCTTTTCAAGAGGAGCGCACGGCGGCGCGGATCATGGCTGAGCTCGATGCCCTCGCCATCCCCTACGACTACCGGGGTGTGGGCAGCGGTGTGATCGGCCGGTTGGGGCCGCAGCAGGGCCCCACCACCATCGCCCTGCGGGCCGACATGGATGGCCTCCCCGGGGAGGAGTCGACCCAGCTTCCCTTCGCCTCCGAGGAGCGGGGCCGCATGCACGCCTGCGGCCACGACGCCCATGTGGCGATGGTGCTCGGGGCCGCCCACCTGTTGGCGGCCGCGCCGCTGGCGGTGGGGGTGCGGCTGGTGTTTCAGCCGGCCGAGGAGAGGGGTGGCGGGGCGCGCACCGTGATTGCCGCCGGTGCACTGGAGGGGGTGAGCGCGATCTTTGGCGCCCATGTGACCCATCACTACCGGGTGGGGCAGATCATGGTGGCGGCCGGGGTGATCACGGCCCAATCGGACAGCTTCCGGATCGACGTGCGCGGCCGCGGTGGCCATGGCGCCCGGCCCCATGAGGCCACCGACGCTGTGGTGATCACCGGTTTTCTGATCACCGCCCTGCAGACCCTGGTGTCGCGGGAGATCGATCCCGTGCATCCCTCAGTGGTAACCATCGGTTTGGTGCAGGCCGGTTCGGCGCCGAACGTGATCGCCGAAACCGCCGTGCTGGAGGGCAGCATCCGCACCACCTTGCCCGCGGTGCGGGATCAGCTTCACGCTGGCCTGCGGCGCATGGCCCGAGCCCTGGGCGATCTGCACAACGCAGCGCTTGAGGTGACGATCCAGCCCGGCTATCCGCCGGTGGTGAACACCGCTGCGGAAGCTCGCTGGGCCGAGCGCGCCGCCCGCCAGGTGGTGGGGGACGCCGGCTTGATGGCGCTGGACCACCCCAGCATGGGCAGTGAGGATTTCGCTTACTACCTCCAGCGGATCCCTGGCTGCTACGTGCGTTTCGGCGCCCGGCCCGAGGGCAGTGCCTACGTGCCTCTCCATAGTCCAGCCTTCGACATCGATGAGGGCGTGTTGCCGGTGGGTGCCGCCTTCTTCGAAGCCGTGGTGCGCGAGGTGGAACGGGCGCAGACGGGAAGCGCTCCGCCATCGTGAGCGCAGGGGATGGACTTCACGCCGTCAGCAGTCTTCTCCGTGGGTATGGAGCTGGAGCTGCAGCTGCTCGATCCCGCCACCCTCGACTTGGTCGATGCGGTGCTGCCCCTGCTGGAGACTTATAGCGACCGCCGGTATGTGAAGCCGGAGTTTCTGCAGAACACGGTGGAGGTGGTGTCGCCGGTGGCGGCGGATCTCACCGAGCTGGAGGTCGGACTGCGGCCGCTGCTCGCAGATCTCCTCGAACACGTGGACCGGTTGGGGCTGGGCGTGTGTGGCGCGGGTACCCATCCCTTCAACCGCAGACCAGCGACCTATACGCCTGGCGAGCGCTATCGCCTGATGGAGCGGAATTCTGGCTGGCTGGGTCAGAACCAGGTGACCTTCGCCACCCATGTGCACATGGGAATGCCGAGCGGCGCGGAGGCGCTCACCGTGATGCGCGAGCTCAAGCCGTTCCTGCCGTTGCTGGTGGCTCTCTCCGCCAGCTCACCCTTCTGGCAGGGCAGCGACACCGGCTTCGCGGCGTTCCGCCACCGGGTGCTGGCCGCCTCTCGCACCTATGGCATCCCGCCAGACTTCCCGGACTGGCCAGCCTTCCAGCGTTTTTACTCCACCATGGCCCGGGCCGGCGTGCTGGGTTCGGTGCGCGACATCCACTGGGATCTGAGACCCTCTCCCCACTTCGGCACGCTGGAGGTGCGGGTGATGGATGCCCAGCCCACGCTGGCGGAGGCGCTGGCGCTGGCCGCCCTGCTGCGGGCGCTGGTGCGCTTCCTGCAGGCATCCCGCGGCTCATGGACGCCGCCCGCAGCCCTGGCACCCCAGCCCTGGTGGATCCTCCGGGACAACTGCTTCATCGCCTCACGCGATGGCCTCGAGGCCTGCCTGATCGCCAGCCCGGACGGTGATCGGATGCCCCTGAAGCGGATCGCCACCCTGGTGCTGGGGTGGGTGCGTCCCTGGGCCACTGCCGATGAGCATCACTGGCTGGATCACCTCGAGGCCTCGATCGCCGCAGGGCTTCCCTATGTCCGCCAGCGTCTGCTGCTGCGGCGCGGCGGCAGTTACCAGCAGGTGGTGGCGGCCCTGGCAGGGGAGTTCCGTGCCGACCTGGCCTGAGCCGCGGGCTGGACCGGCAGATCAACCCGGAGCGTGGGCATCAAAGAAGGACAGCTCCAGTTCCATCGCTCGCCGGTAGGTGTCTGCCACCGGCGTGTCGGCTACGGCCAGCCGATCCAGCAGCTCCTCCAGCCCCCGGGTGAGGTGCTCGAAGCCCGGGTCGGCGTAGGTGTTGATCCAGTCGGCGTAGGCGTGCTCCGGTTGGCCCACCTGGGCCCGCAGCTGCTGGCCAAGCCAGGCGTAGAGGCGCAGGCAGGGGGTCATGGCGGCGCAGATCAGGCCGGCATCGCCCCCCTGGGCGGTGCTGAGCAGGAATGAGGTGTAGGCCGTCGTGGCTGGCAGGGGGGTGGTGGCATCCAGGTTGATCTGCCAGCGCTGCGCATAGCCGGCGTGCAGGTCCAGCTCCTCCAGCACCCCCTGCAGCAGGGCGTTGAAGGCCACCAGGCTGGCCCGGTCCGGGCTGTGGGCGATGGCCAGGGCATAGGCCCGGGCAAAGCTTTCCAGGAAGCTGGCGTCCTGGGCCACGTAGCCGGCAAACACCTCGCTGGGCAGGGTGCCTTGGGCCAGACCCTGGACGAACGGGTGCGCCAGGCAGCACGCGGCCAGATCGCTGTTCGCGTGCCAGAGCTGCTGGGCCAGGGAGGTAGAGGCAGGGATGGGCATGGCGGACGCAAGGCTCATGGCAGGCTGTCGTGCGCATGGCTGCATCGTCCTGCAGACCCTGTTGCTTTCCTGTTGAACCTCCCGTTCCGCGTGGCGATGGTTACCGCTGGCCCGATTACTGCTCTGGGTACCCGGCGTGGCTCATTGGGTTGGCGCTTTGCGCTTGGGCTTGAAGGCATCAATTTCCATGATGTCGCGCGAGGGGCCGAGGAAGGCACCCTGGCCCAGGTGCACCCCCATGGCCAGAAGCTGTTGACGGGTTTCCTGGTCGCCGACGAATTCGGCAACCACAAGGGTGCCGAGACCCTT
>JBIKUY010000436.1:0-5720 GCA_044347355.1 Prochlorococcaceae cyanobacterium
CGAGCACGAGAACACCCCACCCGTATTCTTCAGGAGGTAAGGCCTCGCCCCGGACCCCTGCATCTCGACAGTTTCACCATCGGCAAGATCGGGCATGGGAGGACGTTTCCGAGTGCAAAGAGGGAAAGGGATTGGTCACGCCGTTAGTTGTACGCCCGGAGGGCGATGAGGGCCAAGCCGTGGGGGCGGGCACCAAATGAGCGCAGATCATGAAACGGTACGATCGTCCGATTCGACTGAAACCCCGCCGCGGGTGAGTGTCATGCGGGGGAGAGTACCTGCTGCCTCAAACTGAAAGATTAAACTATCGGCCAACGGGTACCACCAAAAGTATCGCCACCCCGGACGCGACGTCGACAGGTTGTCACGATACGGAGGCTCCTTCAAAAAGCCAGCACTGGCGAGGATTCGCTGGACCTGGTGGAGACCCAACGCCGGCGCTGCAACTCACGCTCGATTCCGACCACGCTTACCATGAATTCGGGGCCTGAGCGTCACCTTAAACAACAAGGGTTTGGGGAATGCTACTTGCTCTTCTTGGACGCACGAACCTCTCGTGTGGGCCAAGCACGCCAGCAGGAATCGAGATTGGAACCATATTCGTATGACAAATAGAACAGCGCGATCGCGATGCCGAACTCGACGCCTTGGAGCAACTCCAAGTGTGATGACGGGGCGTAAAAAGCCAATAATCCAACTGAGACAATCAATGCGACACCGAGGCTCATGGCTGTGCTCCGAAGATACCAAAAGTAAAGCACCATATCGTCTCGAGTTTGATCTTTAAATCTCAGCGGGAGCGGTGTGCCACGCCTGCCATCACCCGCCTGTCCTGGGCTGTCGCTGTGCGTTTCGAAACTCAGGAATCTGGGCAATCTTGCTCGCAGCTTTTGATCCCACCCCGGGGAAAACCACCAATCCAGCAGCCACCGAATACAACCCAGCAGCCACCGAATACAACCCAGCAGCAATCGAGTACAACTCAGCAGCACCCGGCTCAAGGCGAAATTCGCGAGGCCCAAGGCGTATATAGACCCAATGACTCCGAGCAAAGCAAGGACCCCCCCCACGGTGACAAGGGAGAGGTCGTGCCCTTTCAACTTATCAGCATTGAGAGCTGCAAGATGGATGGCGATAACAACGCCTGGTGCAAAAAATGCCAGATCGAAAATCTTGAAAAACTGTAGGCTATCCGACAGAGGTTTTGTACTCATGGTCTGTGCTTTTCCGCTCACGATTCGGGTCTGGCTACTACCGCCTGTCAAGCCACCGTCGGTCTCTTGACCCCGGTTGTATTCGTCACGTCTGGGAAGGAGTTTGAAACAATCAAGGGGTCAATCACTGACAACAGACTTGCCCAGCAGACGCCTGCCAAGCGTTCCGTTAGATGAGTTCGTTGCCGGGTATTCGCTGCAGTCCACGGTGACCAACTTGGCACAAGGGAGGTGGGTTGGAAAGCGGTTCAATGACCGGCTTGGTACCGCGCCCTGAGCGTCATGTCTTACCCTGGGAGGAGCAACACTCGCCGTACAGCCGATGACAACCATTGCCGCGTCTGGACGGCCGCGACGGGGCTCTCATTCTGAGAACGTCACACTCGGCTCGTCCAATTTGGATGCCGTTCTTCAATCAATCGACCAATTCAGCGGTTTTCTATCCATCTGCCAGTTGGGGCGGTACGTTCACCGCGTGAAGCGGGATTCCCAGCCCATTTGACGGACGAGGTCGAGCCAGTCTCGGGCTTCGGGGGGGGATTTGCCGGCGAGGATGAGGGAGTCGTAGAGGAACTGGTATTCCTCCCGGAGATTCGTGGCAAACGGAAACGGATCATCGGAGCCGACGCACATTCGCAGTGACGGACCGAACTGGTCGCCCCACTTCGGCGCGAGCCGCCACAGCGGATGACTGCTGAGATCGGTCAGGTCGCCCACCAGCAGGTTGGAGATGGGGTTGACCTCAATCGTGATCCCCAGGTCGGCGTACCGCTGCCGGACGAGTCGCTGCAACTCGTGCAACGTCTCCCCCTCATGGGCTGATTCCACCCATTCGACGGTGCGGCATGATGAGAATACGCCAGGGTGCCATAGGTACAATTCGAGCGCGGCATCAATCTTGTTTGACGGCAAGCTTGGAGCGAGCCAACCGTTGGGGAAGCCCAGGCGAGCCAATCGCGGCATGTCGTGAAGTCCACGTTGAAACTCAATGGCCTGATCGATTGTCCAGTCCGAAAAGTCCTGCCGAAATCCGCGGACGCAGTGGAACAGGGTGTTGGCAAGCCGAACGATCTCCTGCGCGACAAAGCCGCGCCGTGCGAGGTGAAATCGACTGCCAATCTCGGAATGCCATTGCCACTCCCAGATCAGGTCAAACCAGCGGTCTTCGCGTGGCATTGCCAGCCGAGTCGTGCGCCGAGACCATTCGAGCGGATCGACCCCCAGAGCGAGGCCGTGACCAACACGGTCTCCACCCCCAAGTTTCAGGTAACGGATGGCGTCATCCATCGCCCGCAGTCCAGTCCCGAGGTGGACAAAGTCCTCACCCACATGAGCTGTGCTACGCAGGGTGGGGAGTTCGTGTCGATGTCTCTCCAGGTAGTTGGCACGAATCGCCCGAACTCGGTCGCGCACAGTATTGAACAGTGGAGCGATCAGCCAGATTGGAACTCCGGGCTCATCCCGGCATACGTCGAGACCTCTCAGGACGTGCAGGAGTTCGGGTTCCGCAGCCAGCGCATTCCCCAACGCCACCGCCTCGCGAAGTCGATCGCGATAGAATCCGTCCCAGCGATATCCGTTGGGGTTTGGGCCTCGACTTTTGGGGTCAGCGAAATCGCCCACGTCACCGACCTGAGGGTGGCCGGAATCATGGAGCTTCCCCCGGCGCCTGAGAAAGTGCAGAACAAGTCCGCATTCTATCCGCTTCACGCCAGTTGCGTGCAACTGGGTGACTGCGCCTAAGGAGCCAACCAGAGTTTCCGCCGGGTTGGCGACTGCTGTGCTTCGGGAAGCCCGCAGATTCTGGAACCCGCGGCGAATCTGCTGCAATTCGCGTCGCTGATCGTCCAATTCGCGACGTGGGCTGGTGCGGATCTCCAACGAGTCGAGGCCTTGATCGATTCCACCCAACAGTGCTGCCGACTCGATCAGTACGTTCTCGATGGGGTCGGAGATGACCCCCTTACGCTCGTAGAACCGGATAAAGTTCGTCAGCCCGGGGGTGAGTGGCCGCTGAACACAGTGGCGGTACACAAAGCATCGGACTCGTTCAACCTGCCAAAACAGTTTCGAAAACAGGTGATCTCCTTCGCAGTTAGCAAGATAGCTGAAGCCCTCTCTAAGGAACTGCAGCTGCACCGAAGGAAGTGGGGGCGGATTCACTTGAAAAAAGTCAGCGAGGGGGTCGAGTTGCTGAACATTTGCGACCTGATTCGGAAGGGGTCGCGTCGAAACCCTAGCCCACCGATTGTAGAGTGACTGTACCCTTACAAACTCCAAATTCGAATTCGTCGACGCACGAACTCTGCCCGTCGCCAGGTCCTGAATGGTCTTCCACCAGTACCTTACATCCATGGAAGCGTTGGCGGTCGTCGCTCGGGCGACTTCTGCACGAAACCACTCAATAAATCCAAGGCCATGCAAATCACTGCGTTGTCTTCGCTCACCCAGAAAACGACCCAAGAGGTACCGAACGGCGACTGCCCGTACCATCAACAGGGCAAGGTCATGACCCTCCGAATGGTCAGCACCTGGACTCTGAAATCCGGAAACACCGCACCCGCCCGCGCCTGATCGGGGGCATCCGATCATGTGCACCGCTGCGGCCCACCCCTGGCTGAAGTCGAATGCGACTCCGTAGTGAAGGTGCGTCTCCGCATAACCTCTCTCAAGCAGTGTCTGAACTACAGCAGAAACAACTTCAACCCTCGACGGCCCACCGTCAGCCTGACTTAAGCCAGCCAGTATTAAGTCGAAGGGCAAAGCGAACGTGAGCCATCGCCACGCTCGCCGGGCAGCAGGCTCGGGCGCAGAGCGAAACCCGAGATGAGCGGCAGTTCCCGCATCAGGCGGCAGACAGGGAACAGCATGAGCGCCTTCATCCTGCAAATACATCGCGGCGACCTGCCGAATGTACTGATCAAGTCGAACAAACCTTCCGGGGACCTTCGTTACCCACAGCAAATTACGCAGAGACACCAGCTCATCAATTGCCGTGTGCGGAAACCTTGTAACGAACTCCCGCTCTGCCGCTCGCCAAACACTTCGTGTGTCTGTCGATCCGAGGCGAGCGTCCAGTCGATCAAGACCGACCTCGTAGGCTGCGATCGCCGCCACAGGAAAAGCAACGATCTCCGCAACAATGTGGTCGAGCGAAATGTCAACAGAACGATGGTTGGTCATAGTGGAGAAATCGTCCCAACGACAACTGTCATTCGCAAGCGATCACCTTCCCCGCCGCAGTAATCAGGGCAGAAGCCCAAACCCGTACTGCTTCTCATTCTGTTCATACATCGGCCAACCCTTCTCCGGATTGCGCCATCCGTCGATCTCACTATTTGCCGCCTCGCGCCGCGCCCGCAAACTCTGATTTTGGAGACTTGCAAAGTTCGCAAGCTCCCGACCTACATCGGCCTTGCTAAAAAACCATTGTAAATTAGTACTGCCGATAACTGATGTCGCCTCAGGTTGACAAATTAACACAATTTGCTTGAGAAACTCATCGCATAGGCTATAGCTTCTAAAACGATTGGCATTTAAAAACGCCGTGCGAAGCTTAAAAACATTCGCAAGAATCATCCGGCAAATGCCTATTGATCGATCACTTCGCTCTGGCCTTAAACGTAGCTCCGGCTCCTCTTTTGCTGTGGACGAACCGTCTATGGGTGGCGGAATGATCGCTTCGGGCTCGCGCGTACCAGTATCGATGCACAACGCTGAATAGCTTAACACTATCCAAAGCAGCGCTAGATCCTCGAGGCCTTCGACGTCCAGATAGACGGGATCGACACTAGCTGTGGCACCCCTGAGCACAGATAACACATCTGCCACATATGTCCCGAGACCTTGCGTAATCGCTGCTGTCTGGGCCGTGGTTTCGACTAAATCTCCCTCTGGCGGCGAGAAGTAGCGAGAGACAACCAGACTCCATCTATAGAGAAACAGACTCGTGGCGGCGTAGGTTTTCAATACCGGAACAGGCCAAGGGTAATACCCGACATCACCGCTGCGACTGAGCCACCGCATAATGCAAGGTCTGGCGCTAGTTAGAGGGCTAACACCTATTGGCGAACTTTCATCACATGAATGGATCGCCTGAATATCATGCCAACAGACCAAGGCCGCAGCCGTAGGAGGATGTGAAACCGCGACACTGACCGATTGACCCAAGGAGCCGTCTGAGTTTTCAATGCGCGAGGCGACGCGAAATTCCGGAAAAGCAGAGCCGGGTCTTTTAAACTGAAGCAGCAATCTTGGCGCATATTGCGGATCAGTCTGCGTTAAGTTATCGCTCGGGTTTTCGCCGGAAGTGTTGCTCGATTTCGGTGTCGCTGCCGAATTCAAAATCGTCAATTCCTGGCTATAACCTGGTCCGATTACAGGTGGTGCGACACAGATTGGCGTTGGATGATCACGTAGCAATCGACGGGTCTGCAAGCGCAGATACGGATCGGCGTCGATCGCTCTAATGAATTGGCTGCGGAGAATCTCCATTACGCGAAGGCC
>JBIKUY010000135.1:0-5653 GCA_044347355.1 Prochlorococcaceae cyanobacterium
GTGCAGAAAAGCGAGAGCGCCATCGCCCAGGAGCAGCGCGAGATCGCCCGGCTGGAATCCTCCCTGGTGAACACCAGCGCCACCACAAACGTGGAGTTGCGCCGCAAGGTGGAGGAAAACCTGCGCCAGATCGCCCAGCTCGACAACGACATCCGCCAGGCCCGCCAGCAGATCCAGTTCGGCCTGCTCACCTCCCCCGCCGATGGCTCCGTGTTCGACATCGAGGTGAGCACCGGCAGCGTGGTGGCCCAGGGCACCGGCACCAGTGCCAATTCCACCGGCAAGTCCCTAATGAAGGTGGTTCCCAACGACGCCCTCCAGGCCCGCGTGTTCCTGCCCAACCAGGCCATCGGCTTCGTGCAGCCCGGCCAGCGCGCCGAGCTGCAGATCCAGGCCTTCGACGCCAGCGATTTCGGCACCGTGGCCGCCAGGGTGGAGCGCATCGGCTCCGACGCCCTGCCCGCCGACGAGCAGAAGCGCGAGCTCGGCACCGATTCCAGCGGCCTCTTCTACCCGGCCGTGATGCTGCTCGACCGCCAGACGATCGAGCTGCCCAACAGCACCGCCCCCCTCCAGGCCGGCATGAGCCTCACCGCCAACATCAAGCTGCGCGAACGTCGCTTCATCAACATCTTCACCGGCTTCTTCGAAGACCAGCGCCGCAACCTCGAGCGGCTGCGCTGATGCCCGCCGGCGATGATCCCCGCCAGCACCCCTGGTGGCAGCACGTGCCAGTGCAGCGCCAGCGCCAGGCCCTCTGGAGCCGGAGCTGGCGGCGGCTAGGGCAGCGGGTGTCCAGCCGCCGCAGCCTGCTGCTCCTGCTGCTGTTGCTGCTGCTGGCCGCCGCAATCGGCATGGCGGCGGGGGGTGCAGGGGGCATGGGCCTGGCGCTGCTGCTGCCGCTACTGCTGCTGCCGCCCCTGGCCGCCCTGAGCTACTGGCTCACCTGGCGGGAGTTTCACCGCTAGTGGCCACCGCTTGGCCAGCCGCCCGTTCACCCGCCACCGTGGCGCCGGGGTCGAGGCGGGAGATCTCGCGCACCAGCCAAACAGGCATGTGCTGCTCGCCGCCGCCGAAGGCGATCTTGCCGGGGGGATAGAAGGGCAGCACCGCCAGCAGAGCATTGATCGCCCCTGGCCGGCTCATGTCCGCCACCCGCTCGGCCAGCTGCCGGCGCAGGTTCAGGTCGCCAGGAGCCATCGCGGCCCGGGCGAAGCCGCTGGCCAGCAGGTTGCGGTAGAGCTCGCCGAAGCGGCTGCGGTAGAGCGGCTCCAGCTGATCGGCCGGCGCATCCAGCCACACCTGGGCCAGCTGCCGGCGCAGCCCCGCCAGCTGCTCGGCCACCTCGGCGTCGGCCGGGTCAATCACGTGCAGGTTGAGCAGGCCAGCCATCCGGTTCTGGTAGCCCTCGTCCTGCACCAGCGCCAGAGCCGCCGCGCCCCGCTTGCTGGCCACTTGCAGCGGCTGGGGCTGTTGCACAGGCTGGGGCTGGGGGCTGGGGCTGCCTAGGCCCAGGCCCAGGCTGGGCGCCTGACCGAGGGCCTGGCCGGCGGGGGCCAGCAGGCCGGCCGGCCGCCAGATGCGCTGCAGCAGTTCGGGATCAAACAGCCGGGCATAGTCCTCCTGCAACCAGCGCGGCACCTGGGTGAGCGGGTTGTCCACCTTCATCCGCCCGGGCGGGAAATAGGCAAACACCGCCAGCAGCACATTGACCGTCTCCGGCCGATCGAAGGCCCGCATCAGCCGCTGGGCCAGCTGGTCGCGCCACACCTCCTCCTGGGGCAGCAGCGGCTCCCGCGCCAGCGGCCCCGCCAGCAGCTCGCGATAGCACTCGCCGGTGGAGGAGCGGTAGAGCAGCTCCAACTGATCCACCGGTGCCACGAGCCAGAACTGCGAGAGGCACTGGCGGGCCAGTCGCGCCTGGCGCAAGGTGGCCGGATTGGGATCGCGGGCATAGCTCTGGATGATCGAGAGCAGGCGCGTCACCGACCAGGGCATGATCCGCGGCTCCCCACCCAGCTGGGTGGCCGACACCTTCGGCTCTTCCACCAGCGAATCCTCCGGCGGAGCGCCAACGGACCCTCCCCCCACGCCTGCCAGCGGTTCCACCAGACCCAGGCGGCGGACCAATCGGCTCAGGAACGACATCGTGACTCGAGCCCCAGAATCCTTAGGATTGATCGTAGGGGAGCTTCCCATCAGGCACTGTGCAGTGCCAACACCCTTCAAGCGCTAGGCCGCTGGAGCAGCTCCGCCGCCGGCAGCGCCGCCAGTACCTCCTGCACCACCGGCATCCAGCCCTCACCCTCCCGCTGGCGGAACAGGCGCAGGCTGGGATACCAGGGGCTGTCTGCCCGGTTGCGCAGCCAGCGCGGCGCCGCGCTAAAGGGCAGGAGCAGCCAGCCCGGTCGTTGCATCGCCCCCACCAGGTGGGCCAGCGAGGTATCCACCGTGATCACCAGGTCGAGGCCAGCCACCAGCTCAGCCGTGGCGCCGAAATCGGCATCGGCCGGCAACGCCTCCATCCCTCGCTGCCGCCAGGGTTCCGCCATCCGCCGGTCGAACCCGAACTGCAGCAGCACCGGCCGACAGTCCAGCGCCAGCAACCCTTCCAGCAGCTGGTCCAACGCCGGCTGATCCAGGCTGCGCCGCACATACTCCCGGGTGGTTACGGGATCCTCCAGCTTGCGGCCGGCTGCCCAGAGCACCCCCACGCGCCGCTGGCCCGCGGGCCGGGGCCAGTGGTCCGCCGCCAGCCAGCAGCACGCCTGCGGCAGCGGCGCCTCCCCGAGCAACGCGGGCAGACTCAGGAGCGACACCTGCCAGCCCGGCCAGGCCTGAGCCCCGCCCTCGGCCGGCTTGGCCCGCAGCTCCGGCTGTGGGTCCAGCCCAGCCAACCCTTGGCGCAGCAGGCTCACCAGGCAAGCCTCCACCTCCAGCACAATCGGCGGTGCCGCAGGCCCGCGCCCCGCCACCAGCGGCCCCAGCCAGCGCAGGTGCTGGATCGTGTCGCCCAGTCCCTGCTCGCTCCACACCAGCAGCGGCTGTTGCCAGCCCTCCGGCTCCCCCCGCCAGGAAGAGGCCGGATCGCGCCAGGGCTCCACCCCCGGCATCTGCCAGCGCCGCTCCGCCAGGGCATAGCCCTCCCCGTAGCGCTCCAGCCCGATCAGCAGCTGGCTGTGGTTCCAGGCCGTCTCACCCCCGTCCTCCAGCCGGCGGCTGTGGGCGTAGGCCCTGTCGGCCGCCTCAAACCGCTGCAGATCGGTGAAGGCATTGCCCAGCCCCCGATACAACCGCGGCTCCTGGGGATTGAGGAGCACCCCCCGGCGCAGGGGCTCCAGGGCCTCACGCGGCTGGTCGGCGACCCAGAGCGCATTGCCCCAGTTGGCCAGATGCCGCCAGTTCCCGGGGGAATCAGCCACCAACGCCGCCAAACGCGTCGCCTCCGCCCGCCACGATTCCAACGGGTCCCCTAGGTCCAATGGGTCCTATTCCGGACTGATTTGGTGTTCTACCGCACAGAAGCGCCTGCAGGAGCGGGTACCGGTAAGCAAATCAGCACAGTGCTGCACAACCTGTTCATTTTTGCTGCTAATTTCGTTCGCAATTGATCCCTTCCGATTTCCGGGGGTACTGCTGTGGCTGCCGACCAGACTTTCACATTTAGCGGATCTGGGGTCAGCGGGGACACCCCAGATGGATTTCAAATTCAAACGCCCGCTGGCAAGTCAGGGGCTGTCTTCGTTCTCAGCGGTGAAGACCCGATCACCAATGTGGGCATTGGCTCCAGTGCCATCAGCGAGAGCGTTCAAGTTCTTGCATCGGTCGAAGATTTCAGCATCAACCTCAACGATGGCAACGACCGTCTGTTGATCGGCGGGGATGCCACCAGAGCCACCATTGAGATGGGCACTGGTCGCGACAGCCTCGTCATCGAGGGTGATCTCATCGACAGCGGCGTCGACCTCGGCACTGGCCCCGACGCGATCCGCATCGATGGCGATGTGTCCAACAGCTACATCAACACCGGTGCTGACGCCGACCAGGTTGGCATTCTGGGTGATGTGAACGGTTCCAACATCCAGTTGGGCACCGGCAACGACCAGATCCGCTTCTTCGGCGACGCCACCAACACCCTGCTCAACCTCGGAGGCGGCAAGGACATCGTGCGCTTCGCTGACTCCAATCCTGAAACCACCGGCTTGGTGATCGAAGGGGCGAGCTCCGACGACATGCTGTTTATTGGTAGCTCCCAATACAAATTCGTGGGCGACTACACCTGGGAGAATGTTGCTGATCCCAGCGACGATCTTCGCTTCGGGCCCACCTGATCTTGATTCCGTTCAACCCGGGGGCGGTTCATTCCGCCCTCGTCGCCAACGATTACCCCACAGCCCGCACCCTGCTCCTGCAGTGGCTGCGGGCTTTTGCATTGGAGCTGCCCACCAGGCCCGAACGCCGCCACTTACGCCAGCCCGAGCTCTGGGATGCCTTGGTGGAGCATGCCCGCGCCAGCGGCGACCGCTCCCTGATCGAGCGCTACTGGCAGCTGCTCGACCGGCTCGCCGCCCCGGCCCCCCCCGCCGGCTGCCTTCCGCGCCTGCCCCTGCTGGGCGTGCCGATCCTCAACCGGGCCGACCTGCTGGAGCGGCTGCTCACCAGCCTCGACCACCCGGTGGACACCCTGGCCATCGTGGACAACAGCCCCGCCGGGGCTGGCTCCCTGGCCGACCAGCTGGAGACGATCCGCCAGCGGGGCCATCCGCTGGTGCAGGCGATCCAGATCGCCCGCCCCTTCACCAACCTGGGCGTGGCCGCCAGCTGGAACCTGATCCTCAGCAGCTTCCCCGAGGCCCCCTGCGCCCTGCTGGCCAACAACGATGTCCGCTTCGCCCCCGGCCTCCTCGCCGCCGCCCTGGAGCGGATCGATGCCGGCCGGCCCCAGTTTCTGCCGCTGCTACCGGCCCCCCACGCCTTCGCCGCCTTCTTGCTCACCTGCCGCTGCTGGGACCAGCTCGGCCTCTTCGATGCCAACTTCCATCCCGCCTACTGCGAGGACCTCGACTACCGCGATCGGCTTAACGCCAGCGCGGCGGTGGAGCAGCTCGATGGCGGCTTCGCCCACGCCGCCATGGCCGCCCTCAACGACGAACACAGCGCCACCATCCATAGCGACCCCGAGCTGCAGCGCCACAACCGCACCAGCTACGCCCTGAACCGCCTCTGGTACCTGAGCGAGAGGCGGCTGCGCCGCGATCACCGCGGCAGCTGGCGGCGCCTCTGGCTCAGCCAGTGGCGCGACTAACTTCGCCCACCAGACTTCGCTTCTCAGCCCTTCACCGCGTCGCCGCTGGCGCTGGGCAGGATGTAGCGCTGCAGGCCGATGAACAGTGCCAGCACCGGCAGGATCGAGATCACCGAGCCCGCCGCCACCAGCCGCCAGTCGAGGGAGAAGCTGCTAGCCAGCTGCTGCAGGCCCAGGGGCAGGGTGTAGAGCTCGGGCTCATCAAGAATCACCAGCGGCCAGAGGAAGTCGCTCCAGGTGCCGATGAACACGAACATCGCCAGGGTGATCAGATCCGCCCGGGCGGCGGGAATCATCACGTTCCACCACTCCCCCAGCGGGGTGCAGCCGTCGCTGCGGGCTGCCTCC
>JBIKUY010000136.1:0-5652 GCA_044347355.1 Prochlorococcaceae cyanobacterium
CACGGGGTTCTTCACCATGTTCTCGATGGTGAAGCGGCCCACCGGAGTCGGCGTGCTGGGGTCGCCGATGGCCACCGGCCAGCGACCAAGCACCTGGTTGCCCTCGATCAGGCTGATCTGGCGCTTGCCCAGCTCCAGCAACACCTCCCTTGCAACCGGCGGTTCCGGTGGCAAGGGGGGAACCAGCGCCGTGTTGGTGGGGCTGGCGTCAGCGCCGGGAGCCTGGGGCTCGGCGAAGCTGGTGCCAGCGGTCAAAGCACAGGCCACGGTTGCCAGTAGCCCCAGCAGTGCCCCTGTGCCAGCGCTGCCAAAGTGGCGCCGGCGGATGGAGAACCGGGAGGCGAGAGGCTGGTCGCGGGTAGTGAGGGGGCTGGGGAGCTGGTGCATGGCAGGCACTGGGTCAGCTGACTGGCGATTGGACAAGGCTGCGGCGAGGAACCGCTTTCAGTCGACCAGTTTGGGAGCGATCTCGCTGTTGTAGCGGGTCTCGCACTCCTTGATCACCCTCACCGCCTCTGCGGCATCAAAGAAACCGTTGACACGGCAGGTGCCGGGCTTCTTGAGATCCTTGTAATGCTCCCAGTAGTACTGGGTTTCCTTGAGCCAGTGGTCGCCCAGGTCGGTGTAACTGGTGATGTGGTCCATGCGCTTGTCATCGGCAAGCACAGCGATCACCTTGTCGTCCACCTCGCCGCCATCGTCGAACTTCATGATGCCGATGATGCGGGCCTCCACCAGAGAGCCGGGCACCAGGGGCTCGGTCACATTCACGATCTCGATGTCGAGCGGGTCGCCGTCCTCGTCCCAGGTGCGGGGGATACAGCCGTAGGCGAAGGGATAGGCCAGCGAGGAATACCCCACCCGATCAAGCTTGAGGTGACCGGTCTCGGTGATCAGCTCATATTTGTTGATCGTGTTGCTGTTGAGCTCCACGATCGTGTTCAACCGCAGCTCGGCTTCATCGGCAAACGCGGGCAGCACGTGCAGCAGGTTGGGCATCGTGCGGCTGGGGGCCTGGTCGATGTTCGCCATGGGGGAGGGGTTTCGGCGCCGCGCATCCTATGCAGGGACGAGTGGAGATCCAAGCAACCCGGCTGCGGGTCATGGACCGACGACGAGCTCCTCCACCTTGGCGCGCAGGTGGGTGAGGAACGGCTGGGCACTCAGCGCTCGACCCGTGACCCGCTCCACCAACTCCTCGCCGTTGACCGACCGGCCTAGGGGCCAGACGGTTTGCGCCAGCCAGGCCTGAAGCCTGGCCTCCTCACCGGCGCTGATCAGGGCCTGGATCGAGCCGTGGTGCTGTTCAAACGTCTCGGAGAGCTGGGCACTGATCAGATGGCCCAGCGCATAGGACGGGAAATAGCCGAACAGGCCCTCGGCCCAGTGGATGTCCTGCAGACAGCCCTCGCTGTCGGTGGCCGGCTGGATGCCCAGCAGATTCTGCATCCGCTGGTTCCACTGCTCAGGTAGATCCTCTACCGGCATGTCCTGCTCGAGCAGGGCCAGCTCCAGCTCAAAGCGCAGCACGATATGGAGGCAGTAGCTGAGTTCGTCGGCCTCCACCCGGATCAGGCCGGGCATGAGCGGATTGAGGGCGCGCCAGAAGCCGAACGATCCTCCCCAGGGATCGCTGGCCGCCCCACCACCACCCAGGCCCGAGCAGAAGCGAGGGTGCCAACGCTCCGCGAAGGCGCGGCTGCGGGCCACCCGGCACTCCCAGAACAGCGACTGCGACTCGTGCACCCCCATGGAAGTGGCCTCGCCAAGCGGCCAGGGGAAAAAGTGATCGCCGGAGCGCGGCAACCCCTGCTCGTAGAGCGAATGGCCCCATTCATGGGCGGTGGCCAGAAATGCCGAAAGCGGCTGGCCCGGCACCACCCGGGTGGTGATGCGGAAGTCCTGGGGGCCCACGGTGCAGGAGAAGGGGTGGGCGGAGCGGGCGCGCTGGCAGCGCTGCGGGTCGTAGCCCCAGCTGTCGAGCAGTTCGGCGCAGAGCTGCTCCTGCAGGACTTCATCCAGATCGGCGGCTGGACCTGGGCGCGGAACGCTGGGGGACTGGACCCGCTTCAGCAGCCCGGGCAGCTCCTGCTTGAGCGGCGCAAACAGATCTTCAAGCCGCGCCTTGCTCACACCGGGTTCGAAGGGCTGGGCCAGGATTTCCCATGGGCTGCGGGCCACCGGTTCGGCCGCAGCCAGTTGGCGGGCCTGCTGGCGGCGCAGCGCGATCAACTCCCTGAGGGCCGGGGCGAAGGCTGCGAAGTCGTTGCGGGCCCGGGCGTCCTGCCACACCGCATTGCCGCGGGACTGGGCTTTGGCCAGGTTGCTCACCAGGGCGGGATCGAGGCAGCGCTGGCGCTCCAACTCCAGGCGCAGCAGCTGAAGGTTGCGGCGGCGCTCTTGCGGCGCCTCGGCGCCGAGCTCATCTTCAGCCTCCGCCACCAGCTCGGCGTAGGCAGGGCTGGTCTGGCGCTCGTGCAACTGGCTGGCCAGCAGGGCCAGCTGCTCACCGCGCCAGGCGGCGCCAGCAGCCGGCATCACTGTGTTCTGGTCGTAATACAAGGCACTGCTGATCGAGCCCAGCAGGCGGGTGTGGTGCAGGTGCTCGTAGAGCCGAGAAAAGGCTGAACCCGCTGGAGCCATGGGGGGAAGCACTGGTGGCGCAAGCATGACGCCAGGCATTCACCACTGCGGGTGAGGGTCCAGGACACCGGCACCGCGCCAGCTCCCAATCCACAACAAGCACCTGCACCGCCTTGGCACATGGGAAAGCGAGAAAATGGACTGGTCCTGGGCTGATGACCTGGCTCCTGGACGCTATGGCTGGTTCAACCCAAGACCGTTTCGAGGGACGGATCCCACTGTTTACAGAAAGCTGGACAGACCCACGCAGTGTTCACCCGCAACCCTGTTTTTTTTGCACGGTGGAGACCCTGAACGTGCTGGCTGAGGCGCTCGCCCCCCGGATCCTCTCCCTGCTGAGAACCCACGCCGCAGAGATGGAGCCAGGGTCTTTGGTGATGGGCGTCAAATTCCCGAACCTATTCGGATCCTGCCGCTTAGCAGGCAGGACTGACTGTCCCAGTGAAGCGAGTGAGTCGGTCATCTAGAGCATCAACTTGCCGGCTGATGCCCCATCGATCGCCGATCGCATCTGCCAGCACCGGCACCAAACCTGGATCGAGACATTCCTGACGCAGCACCAGAAACTGGCCTAACCCTTTGCGCTGCAGCAGCTAACGCAGCAGCGATAGGCCGATGGCCAGCACGAGTTCGTTGAGGAGCGGATGCTCTCCTGTGCCGCAACCGTATCCAGCCCCAAGGGCAGCGGCAGTCGACTCCTCAGACCCGGAAAACTCACACCAGGGCTGCGTTGGTCTCGCGCTTCCGCGGCCGCTGCAGTGCCTGGGTGACCTGCCAGCTGCGCTAGGGGAATCTCAAGACCGAATCAGAAGACGATCTGGGCTGTGGTCAGTTGGGTCTTCTGTAGTGATCCACAACACCCTTGAGGAAAAGGCAGACATTCCGGCCCTAGCTGCACAGATTGCTTGGGTTGGACACACAGCTTCAGGCGTATGGCGAAATATTCCATGGCGGTTCTGCGCTGCGGCATGGACCGCCCCTTGGCTACTGCCATTGCCCTGGGCCTAATGGCCCTGAATCCTGGGGCCAGCCTGGCCCAGCCGCGGCGCGTCACCGCGGTGGACACCCCGGCGCTGGGGCGCCTGGAACTGGAGAACGGCTACCCAACCGCCGCCACCGCCGAGAAGCTCTACGACGCCCTTGACCTGCAGCGGGCGACCCAGGCCTACCTCTGGGCCCTGCCGGCGGTGGGCTTCAAGGCGCTTTACGACGCCCAGGCCAAAACGATGGGCTTGCGCAACGGTGACGTGCTGCTCTACCGCACGCTGCAGGACAAGGCGGGGATGCTCACCCCCAACATCACCACCCTCTATGCCTTCAGCTTCTGGGATCTGGCCCAGCAGGGCCCCCTGGTGGTGGAGGTGCCGGCCGGGCTCACCGCAGGCGGCGTGCTCGACATCTGGCAGCAGCCGATCACCGACATGGGCCAGACGGGACCCGACAAGGGTGCCGGTGGGAAGTATCTGATTTTGCCTCCCGGCGCTGCGCAGGTGGAGGCACCCGGCTACAGGATCTTCCGTTCCCCCAGCCACCAGATCTGGTTCGGCACCCGTGGCCTGGCGCCCGACAAGGCCGTGGCCGAGGCCACCGTGCGCCAGCACCGCCTCTACGGCTGGAACCAGCGCACCAATCCACCGGTCAGCCGCTTCGAGGAGGTGGGGGGCAGGCCCTGGCAGTCGGCCCAGCCCGCCGATCTCTCCTACTGGCGGCTGCTCAACGAGCTGTACGCCAACGAGCCGGTGGCGCCGCGCGACCGGATGATGTTCGGCATGCTGGCGCCCCTGGGTATCAGCCCGGGGCAGCCCTTCCAGCCCGATACCAGGCAAGCGCGCATCCTCGGCGAGGCGGCCCAGCTGGGCGACCTGATGGCCCGCACCATCGCCTACGACAAGCGCACCCCGGGGGCGAGGGTGTACCCCGGCAAGCACTGGGAGTACGCGGTGCTGTTCGATCTGGACCAGGAATCGCCCGACAAACGGCGTGTCCAGTTCGACGAACGCAGCTCTTGGTTTTACGAGGCCATCGGCATGTCGGTGGGGATGCAGGGCCGTGTGGTGGGCTTCGGGCAGGTGTATCTGGAGGCCTCCAAGGACGCCAGGGGCCAGTGGCTCGACGGCGGCCGCAGCTACCGCATGCGGGTGCCGGCAGGCGCCCCGGTGAAGCAGTTCTGGTCGATCACCCTCTACGACAACCTCAGCCGCGGCCCGCTGATCACCCCCCAGGGCGCCGCCGACCTCAGCTCCCGCAAGGCCGACCTGGTGAGCAACGCCGACGGCTCGGTGGATGTGGCTTTCGGGCCGGTTCGGCCTACTGGCGCGACGAACTGGATCCAGACCACCCCGGGTAAGGGCTGGTTCGCCTACTTCCGCTTTTACGCCCCCACCGAGCCCTACTTCGCCAAGACCTGGCAACTCAACGACATCGTGCCGACCCAACCCTGAGGCCAGTTGCAGCCCTGAACAACCCTCTCTTGATCCACCGTCAAGCCACCCAAGGCGTGCGTTCGCTCCTCATCAGCCGGCTCCAGCGTCTGACCCGACCGGTGGCCCTGCTCAGCCTCGGCAACCTTGTCGCGCTTCCAGCTGTGGCGCTCCCCGCCCCGGCCGGGCCGTTCCTCTTGGTGGCACATCTCTGGGGCTCCAGAACGGCGGCCCTCTCTGAACAGTGGCAATTGCCTGCACGGCAGGAACGGCGTTAGGGGAACCCTGAGCAGATTCAGAGCCTGGAGGGGCTGCTCCTGGCGATGCTGGCGGCGACGTTCACCGCGGCGCCAAGACATTGATGGCAGCAGCGGGTTGCAGTTGGCGGGTCACGTTGCCCTGCAACGCCTCATTGCTTTCAATTGTGATGGCGCGCACACCACTACCCGGCATGAAGTCGATCTGGATGAGGTTCACCCACACCATCTGATGCTTGGGTGTTGTGGATCTGGCGTGCCCCGTGGAACTGAAATGTTGCGCATCACGCTCATCACCCCGGCCAGGGCCTGGCGGGGATCGCTGGTGGGGG
>JBIKUY010000137.1:0-5639 GCA_044347355.1 Prochlorococcaceae cyanobacterium
TTTCCCACTCCACGAGGCGGCCACCGAGATGATCCGAGTCAGCGACAACACCGCCACCAACCTGCTGATTCAGCAACTGGGCGGGAAGGAGGTGCTCAACACCCGCTTCCGGGCCAAGGGGCTGAGCGCCACGGTGGTGAACAACTGGCTGCCCGACCTGGATGGCACCAACACCTCCAGTAGCCGGGATCTGGCCCGCTCGATCGCCCTGGTTGACACCGGCGAACGGCTCAGTCCCCACGCCCGCGATCTGTTCCGCGAAATCATGGCCACCTCCCAGACCAACACGTTGATTCCCGCCGGCCTGCTCAAGGGCCTGGGCAAGAGCAGCAACGATCCGGATGCCGAACTGCTTAGCCAGGGCATCACCGTGTACAACAAGACAGGCGACATCGGCACGGCCTACGCAGACGCGGCCTTGATTCACCTGCCCACCGGCCAGCGGGCCGTGGCGGCCTTCATGGTGAAGGGCCCCTTCAACGACCCCCGCTCCAGCGAACTGATCCGGGCCATGGCCGGCGGCGTCGCCAAAACCCTGGTGGGCACGAAATGAACCAACGCACACGCCTGCTCTCCTTGGTGCTCAGTGCCGCTGGCCTGCTGGCGGCCACTGGCTCGAGCACTGCCCCACTTCAGGCCAAGGGCCAGCCCAAGGCCGCCGCTACACCTGCCACCGCCCCTGCCCCAGCCGCTCCCGTGCTGCGCCGCCAGACCGTCGCGCCCCTGCCCGGCAGCCTCGATCGGGTGCTGCTCGTCAACGACAACAACCCCGAACTGATCAGCGGGCCCGGGATCCTGCTCTCCACCTTCGCCGGCCAGGGCCGAGGCGTGCCGGAGGCCCACCTCGACGTGCCCCTCGATGGCCGCTTCGACCTGTTCAGCCACCACGTGTTCGCCGGCAAGCCGGAGACGCTCGACTCCACCCTCTGGCTGGCGGTGGTGGCCCAGCCCCGCGGCGATCGGCCCGTGACCCTGCGGCTGCTGGGGGGGTCCACCGCCCTGTCCCAGTCCCTGGATCCGGCCATGGCCGGCGCCCCCTTCCTGCCCCTGCCTCCCCTGCTGGCCGAGAGCACCACCCCGGCCTGGGCGGGCCCGGGCAGCCGGGTGGCCACCGAGCTGCTGATGCGGCGCCCCAGCCCCGAGATCCCCAGCAGCTGGACCCTGCCCGCCGGCGAGGTGAGCACCCTGCTGGTGCTGCCCCTGCCGGTGCGAGGCCTCGACCCCCTGCTCAATGGCCGCAACCTGCAGCTGCGCCTGGAGAGCGACGGGCCGGTGAGCCTGGCCACCCTGGCGGCCTTCGGCGGCAACACCACGCCACCGAAGCCCTCCACCTGGGCCCAGATGCTGAACGGCCCGCTCAGCCCCAAGGAACACCAGCCCACCCCCCGCGGCGCCAGCGGCCGCATCATCTATTCCCGCGTCAGCGGCGTGCAGGAGGGCAGCGTCTGGCGGGCCACGATCACCGACCCCGGCCAGCGCTGGC
The DNA here is from genome assembly GCA_044347355.1 of Prochlorococcaceae cyanobacterium. Classification (GTDB taxonomy): domain Bacteria; phylum Cyanobacteriota; class Cyanobacteriia; order PCC-6307; family Cyanobiaceae; genus NIES-981. The sequence goes on from JBIKUY010000137.1 coordinate 1,484, forward strand.
TCAGTGCCAGCGCCGCGCCGATCTCCTGGCCGATCGCCTCCCTGGAGCGGGGCACCCTGGGCACGGGCCAGGTGCAAACGGCCGAACTCAAAGCCCTCTACCCCGGCACCGCCTGGGCGGCCCACGGCAATTACGGTGTGGAGTACGACCTCACCATCCCCCTGCGCAACGCCAGCAGTGCCCCTGTGCAGCTGAAGCTGGCCGTGGAGTCGCCGATCAAGGGTGATCAAGCCCAGGGTGGCCTGCGGTTCAACGTCACGCCCTCGCGGGCGGTGATGTTCCGCGGGCCGGTGGAGGTGAGCGGCCTCGACGGGCCGGGCGGCCGCCCCACGGCGCGGCGACGCTTCCACCTGGTGCAGCGGGCCGGCGACCGCAGCCCCGCCCTGGGCACGATCACCCTGGCCCCTGGCGCGATTCGCAACGTGCGGGTGCGGCTGATCTACCCGGCCGACGCCAGCCCGCCGCAGGTGCTCAGCCTGCTGCCTGTGAAACAATCGGCCGACCAGCCAGCCCCCTCCCTCTGATGCCAGGCCGCCAGCGCAGGGTCTATCCCTTCACCGCGATCGTGGGGCAGGAGGAGATGAAGCTGGCCCTGCTGCTCAACGTGATCGACCCGCGCATCGGCGGCGTGATGATCATGGGCGACCGGGGCACGGGCAAGAGCACCACGATCCGGGCCCTGGCCGACCTGCTGCCCGAGATCGACGTGGTGGCGGGCGACCCGTACAACAGCTCCCCGGTCGACCCCGACCTGCAGAGCGCCGAGGTGCGCGCCCGCGCCGACCAGGGCGAGCAGCTGCCGGTGGAGCCTCGCCAGGTTCCGATGGTCGACCTGCCCCTGGGCGCCACCGAAGACCGCCTCTGCGGCACGATCGATATTGAAAAAGCCCTGAGCGAGGGCGTGCGGGCCTTTGAGCCCGGCCTGCTGGCCAAGGCCAACCGCGGCCTGCTCTACGTGGATGAGGTGAACCTGCTCGACGACCACCTGGTGGACGTGTTGCTGGATTCGGCGGCGTCAGGCTGGAACACGGTGGAGCGCGAGGGCGTCAGCGTGCGCCACCCGGCCCGCTTCGTGCTGATCGGCTCCGGCAACCCCGAAGAAGGTGAGCTGCGGCCCCAGCTGCTCGATCGCTTCGGCATGAGCGTGGAGGTGCGCACCGTGCGCGACCCCGAGCTGCGGGTGCAGGTGGTGGATCAGCGCACGGCGTTTGACAACGACCCCGAGGCCTTCAACACCGCTGTGCAGGCCAACCAGGTTGCCCTGCAAGCCCGGGTGGTGGACGCCCAACAACGGCTTCCCCACGTGCAGATCGATGACGACCTACGCATCCGTATCTCAGCCATCTGCGGCGAACTTGATGTGGACGGTCTGCGGGGCGACATCGTGACCAACCGGGCCGCCCGCGCCCTGGCGGCCTTTGAGGGCCGCACCGAGGTGACAGAGGACGACGTAGCCCGGGTGGCCGCCTGCTGCCTGCGTCACCGCCTGCGCAAGGATCCCCTCGAGCAGATCGACTCGGGCGACCGGGTGGTGAAGGTGTTCTGCAAGGTGTTCGAGCGGGGCGAACCCGCCGACCGCAGCGCCTTCGAGCTGGCCCTCGCCGCCTGATGGCCCCCGGGGGGCGGTGGGAGGTCCCCTGATGCGCATCCTCGGCATCGACCCCGGCCTGGCACGGGTGGGCTACGGCGTGATCGAAATCGAGCCGGCCTGCAGGGCCCAGCGGCTGCTCGACTGCGGCATCATCCGCACCGATCCCGGCCGCAGCGAGGGGGAGAGGATGCTGGAGATCGCCCGCGACCTGCGGGTGCTGCTGCGCATCTGGCGGCCGCAGCTGGCGGTGGTTGAGAAGTTCTTCTTTTACCGCTCCAGCACCACCATCGCCGTGGTGCAGGCCCGTGGCGTCTTGCTGATGACCCTGGCCCGCTTCGGCGTGGAGATCGTGGAGTTTCCACCGATGCAGATCAAGCAGGCCCTCACCGGCAACGGCCACGCCGACAAAGACGACGTGCTGGCGGCGGTGATGCGCGAGCTCGACCTCGACCATCCGCCCCGACCCGATGATGCCGCCGACGCCCTGGCAGCGGCCCTCACCGGCTGGTTTCAGCGCTAGCCAGCCAGGCATGGTCAACCCCAGCAAAGCTGAATTGCGCCGCCACTTCCGCCAGCTGCGACGTCAACACGCCGCGGTCCTGCAGCAGTGGATTGACCGGGGCGCCCCCGGCCTGTGCCATCCCCTGCTGGAAGCTGGCGCAGGGGAGAGCGGTGGCCATGTGGGGCTGGCCTGGCCGCTGGCCGGGGAAGCCGATCTGCGCGGCTGGTTGCAGGGCAGCGGCCTGCCCCTCGCCCTGCCGGCGGTGGCCAACGAGCGCTTGCACTACCGCCCCTGGACACCAGGCCAGCCCCTGGAGGCTGATGCCTGCGGCATACCAGCGCCGCCGGCCAGCGCCGGAGAGCTGGAACCCGCCCAGCTCCTGCTGCTGCTAATCCCCGCCCTGGCCATCGATCACCGGGGTGTGCGCCTGGGCTATGGCGGTGGCTGGTACGACCGGCTGCGTCGTGATCCGGCCTGGCAGCAGCGGCCCGCCCTGGCGGTGTTGCCCCAGGCCTGTGTGGTGGCCGAGCTGCCCCGCGACCCCTGGGATGTCCCCCTGGATGGCTGGATCAGCGAACAGGGCTGGCAGCAGCTTGTTCCCTTCCCCTGAAGGGGCCTTGAGACATCAATCAGGTCCTGTGGCATGAACCAGAGCATCAACAACCATTGCCGCAGGCACGTGAGCCACCTGGATTTGCGAGGATCGCGCCAACGAGCCCTGCGCCAGCCTTGAACCTGTCCGCTCCCGAGCACGCCCAGGCCCCAACAGCTGCCGAGCGCGTGCTTGCCGCAGAACTGCAGGCCAGAGGCGACACCCACGACGCCCTTTCCCTGATGGTGAGCAGTGTGGTTCACATGGTGCAGGCCGGCAAATCCCGCGAGAGCCGCTGGCAGGATCGCTAAGGTCCAGCTGCAGTCTTTCCAGCCCGTCATGCGCCTCCTCCGCCTGCCGGTTGCGCCCGGCGTTTCTACAGCCCTTGCCGGGGTTGCCCTGTTGGCCGTGGCGTCAGCAGCCCCGGTTAGGGCCCACGGCATCGAGAGCAGCCTGGAGAGGATTTCGTCCCTGAACGCCGGAACCTTCACGGGCCCAGCCAAACCCTCCAAGACAACAGCCTCGGCGAGGAGGGGCAGGAGCGATACCCTCCAACTCGAAAGTCGCTTCAGCACCGGCGAACCGGCCCAAAGTGCCACGGTGCGGATTGTGCCTCCGCAAGGCGAAGCGATCGTGCTGGGCCAGACCAATGCCGAGGGCCAACTCCAGTTCCAACTCCCGCGCCAGGCCGGATCCGACTGGGAACTGCAAGTGGATGCCGGACCGGGGCACCGCGACTACCTGGAGCTCAACGAAACCCTGGTGGATGCGGCAGCCAACCTGCCAGCAACGCCCGCGCCTGCCCTGGGTCACTCCAGCCTGGCGCGAAAGCTGGGCCAACCACAGCGTTGGTTCGACCAGCGCAGCCAACTGCTGGTGGGGCTCACCAGCGTGGGGCTGGGCGCTGCTGGTCTCCTGAGCTTCACCCGCCGCCGCCGCTGAATGGCTGAAACCCCCTCGCTAGCCACAGGCAGCGCCGCGCTTGATCAGATCGTGCAGCGCCTGGCTGGCACCGCCGACCCCAAGCGCCGCTACGAGTACGTGCTTTGGCTGGCCAAGAAGCTGGAGCCACTGCCGGAGGAGTTCCGCAACGACGCCTTCAAGGTGAAAGGCTGCGTGTCACAGGTGTATGTGGTGGCCCAGCTGCGCGACGGCAAGCTGCACTGGCAGGGCGACTCCGACGCCGCCATCACCAAGGGGCTGCTAGCCCTGCTGATTGAGGGGCTGGAGGGCCTCACCCCCCAGCAGGCCTGCACCATCGATCCGGGTTTCATCGCAGCCACCGGTCTTCAGGCCAGCCTCACCCCTTCCCGCGCCAACGGCTTTCTCAACATCCTGCGGATGATGCAAAACCAGGCGCGAGTGCTGGCGGCCTGAGTCCCGGACTGTCTGATTTCCCGCCGGTCCGATTTCTAGGATCGCCGTTCCCTGTTCCCCAGCGCATGACCATCGGCATCGGCTTGCTCGGCCT
>JBIKUY010000138.1:0-5624 GCA_044347355.1 Prochlorococcaceae cyanobacterium
CATGGTCCATGGCAGCTGGCGGGGTTGGCGATCAGCATCGGCCAGCCACCAAGCCAGCAGCTCTGCCTCCACCCCCTGGATCACCATCAGGGCTGGAGGCAGACACAGGCTGCAATCCGTTCGGGAAGGCACGGCTGCGCTGGAGGGATGGCTGTGGGCCACCCCGAGCACCTGCCAGCCCCGGTCCCGTGCCCAGCGCTGGGCCACCAGCTGCTCGCGGGGATCGATGGCGAAGCGCTCACGGCGCTCGCCCGGCTCCGGCCAGACGTTGCAACAGGGCCACAGCCCCTGCAATCGCCACACCGGGCTGGAGCATCCCCCCAGCAGAAGCGCACAGCCCTCCTCGGGGTTGGCAACAGCCAACAGCCGACCGAGAACCATCAGCAAGCTCGGATCTGTCGCCAGGCCTGCTGGCGTGAAGCTGGTCACACCGATACCTTATGGAGCATTCTCAAGGCTTTGCTGCCAAGGTCCATGACCGACACCTCCGCCACCAGCCCGGATCAGGATGCTGTTGATCAGACCACACCAGCAGCCGGAGAGACGAACACCGCAGGCGAAGCGGCCGGAGTGCATTTCCATGAGCGCTACAGCGAGATCCTGGGCAAGGTGAACCAGACCCTCGATCAGGTGGACTGGAGCCAGATGGGTCGCATCGGCAAATCCGTGGGCATTCTGCTGGCGGTGATCATTGCCCAGGTGCTGATCAAAGGCGTGCTGGACACCATCAATCTCCTGCCGATCGTGCCTGGCCTGCTCGAGCTTCTCGGCCTAGTGGTGGTGGGTCAGTGGGGCTGGCAGAACCTCACCACCAGTGAAAAGCGCAATGCCGTGGTGGCCCGGCTGCAGCACCTGCGCCAGGAATACCTGGGCTGAGTCAGCCATCGGCTCCCAGAGCTCGATCAGTTGGGTAGCTGCAGGCTCAGGATGGAGCTGAGACTCTGCTGAGCCTGCTGCCAATACCCCCCGCCGAACAGGTTGGCGTGATTGAGCAGGTGATAGAGGTTGTAGATCTTTCGACGCTTTTCTGCCCCTGGGGGCAGGGGCCAGTGGGCTTCATAACCGGCAAAGAAGGCCGACGGAAATCCGCCGAACAGCTGCGCCATCGCCAGATCCACCTCGCGATCGGCCCAGTAACAGGCAGGGTCGAACAGGACTCCATCGCCGCCGTCCAGCAGGGCGGCATTGCCGCTCCAGAGATCGCCATGCACGAGCACCGGCTCGGCCCCATGCCGGTTCAGCCACTCGGGCAGGAGCGCCAGCAAGCTCTCGGCCCCCTGGAACTCATGCTGGGCCGCGGTGGCCCAGCAGAGCTGGGGCTCCAGCCTGGCTGAGCGGAAAAACCCGGCCCAGTCGCTCTGCCAGCCATTGCACTGAGGCGATAGGCCGATGAAGTTGTCGTGTTCCAGGCCATAGCCACGCCCGCCATTGCCACTTGCACTGGCACGGTGCAGGCGGGCCAAGCTCTCGCCAAACAGCCCCCATCCGGCGCTGGACCCACCGCCGGCCTGGAGGTCCAGCCAGGAGAGCATCAGCACGGCTTGGCCGTCCAGGGTGGTGAGGGCGAGGGGCTGGGGCAACTGCAGTGGCGGCTGGGCCCAGGCCGCCAGGGCCCGCAGGCCCGCCATCTCCGCCTGAAGCAGGGACAAGCGATCGGACGTGTTGGTCTTGGCGAACAACTTCCGGCCGCTGGCCAGCCGCAGGCACCAACTGCGGTGGATGCAGCCCCCACCCACGGGATCCATCCCCGTCAGCGTCTCATCCAGTTCGCTCACCAACCAGGCAGCAAGAGCGGAGGTGGGAACGGCAGCCACAGGCGGCGCGGAGCAAGGGCCCAGCTGCCAGCATGCCGCGATGGAGGAGAACAGCCAGCCAGTGGTGGTGGTAGGAGCCGGCATCGCCGGGCTCACGGCGGCGGCGCTGCTCGCCCACGCCGGCCTGGAGGTGGTGTTGCTGGAGGCCCTCCACCAGAGCGGCGGCTGCGCCGGCACGTTCCGTCGCGGCCCCTACACCTTTGACGTGGGCGCCACCCAAGTCGCCGGCTTGGAACCCGGCGGCAGCCATGCCCGGCTGTTTGCGCACCTGGGGGTTCCCCTGCCGGCCGCCACCCCCCTCGACCCAGGATGCGTTGTGGATCTAGGTGATGGCACACCACCGGTGCGGCTGTGGCGTGATCCGAGCCGCTGGCGCCAGGAGCGGCAGCAGCACTTCCCCGGCAGCGAACGGTTCTGGCAGCTGTGCGCCTGGCTGCATCAGGCCAACTGGGGCTTTGCCGGGCGGGATCCGGTGCTGCCACCGCGCAACGGCTGGGATCTGGCCCAGCTGCTGGGGGCCCTGGGGCCCGCCAACCTGCTCTGCGCTCCTCTGACCGGGGCCACAATCGCCGATCTCCAACGCCTCTGCGGCTGCGGCGGCAACCAACGGCTGCGGCACTTCCTCGACCTGCAGCTGCGGCTCTACTCCCAGGAGCCCGCGGATCGCACCGCGGCCCTTTATGGCGCCACAGTGCTGGCCATGGCCCAGGAGCCCCTGGGCCTGTGGCACCTGAAGGGCTCGATGCAAGCCCTCAGCGCAACCCTGGAGCAGGCCCTCCTGGCGGCTGGGGGGCAGCTGCGGCTGCGGCACCGGGTGAGCGCGCTGCGGCGCAGCGCCGCAGGCGGCTGGCAGGTGAGCGGTGAACGGAACGGCGGCCGGTCGGAGTTCCACCTGGAAGCCAGTGAGCTGGTACTGGCCGTGCCCCCCCAGCTGCTGCCTGAGCTGCTGGGGGAGTCCCTGCCGGCCCCGTACAGCCAGCGGCTGGCTGGGCTGCCCGACCCGTCTGGTGCCCTGGTGTTCTATGGGGCCGTGGAACGGAGCCTGCTGCCCGCAGACACCCCCGGCCACCTGCAGTTCACCTGGGACGAGCCGGGTTCACTGTTTGTGTCGGTGAGCGAGGAGGGAGATGGTCGAGCCCCGGCCGGCCAAGCCACCGTGATCGCCAGCGTGTTCACGGCGGCCCGCCCCTGGTTCAGCGGCGATTCCCAGAGCTACGAGGCCGCCAAGCAGCAGGCCCTGCAAGGAATCCAGCGAGGCCTGGAGCGTGGCCTGGGGCTCGATCCCGGCGCCTGGTTGCACCAGGAACTGGCAACCCCACGGGGCTTTGCCCGCTGGACCGGTCGGCCCTTCGGCTTTGTGGGCGGGCTAGGCCAGCGGCCCCGGCTGTTCGGCCCGTTCGGACTGGCCAGCCGCACCCCCATCCCCAGGCTCTGGCTCTGCGGTGATGCGATCTACCCCGGTGAAGGCACGGCCGGCGTCAGCCTGTCGGCCCTGATGTGCTGTCGCCAGCTGCTGGCGGGGCGAGGGCTGGAGCTGGAGCTGGCGTGAGGGCCTGCGCTGGAGCTAGGAACTGGGGACGGAGCTGCTGGGTCTGGGCGAGCAGGGCCTGGAGAGCCAGCCAGTCGCCTTGCTCCAGCTGGCTCTCCAAGACATCGAGACAGCGTCGATAGCCAGCCAGGGCCTGGCGCAGGGCCGCCTGGTTGCAGCGGGCCATCAGGGTGCCCAGCTCCGGATTGCCCCCGCCCACGCGACTGGTATCCGCAAAGCCACTGGAGGCCAGCTGCCGCACCAGGGCGGGCAGCTGGCCATGGGGGTCGGCGGCCGCCTGCCGATCGGCGGTATCGATCAGGGCCGCGCTCACCAGCACCGGTAGGTGCGAAATCAAAGCAACGGCCCGGTCGTGCTCCGTCGCCCCGCAGCACAGCCACTGGGCGCCGACAGCCGCGGCCAGGGCCTCCACCTGCTGCAAGGCTGCAGGATCGGTGGCGGCGGCGGGAGTCGCCACCCAGGGACGTCCTCGAAACAGCTGCAGCACGCCCGACTCCACGCCGGCCTGGGCCGTGCCGGCCATCGGATGGCTGGCCACGAAGCGGGGGTGCAGGGCCTGCCAGCGCTCCAGCACAGGCCCCTTCACCGAGCCCACGTCGGTCACCACCGCCTGGGCAGGCAGGGCCGACACCAGGGCTGGATCCGGATCGAGCAAGCGATCCAGTGGCAGCGCCAGCACCACCAGGCTGCAGTCGGCCAGCAGCCTGGGGTCGGTGGACACCCGCTGAGCCAGCCCCCGGGCCAGAGCCCGCTCGGCGGTGGCCTGGCGATGCACCAGCCCTCGCACCTCAAGGCCACAGCGCTGCAAATCGAGCCCCAGCGATCCACCGATCAGGCCCAGGCCCACGATCCCCACCGGACCAGCGAGGCAAGAGGTCGCTTCAGAGCAGTGCTGATGGGTTGGCTCGGGGCCAGAACCGGTGGGTGGGGATGTCATCGCTGCTGCAGTGCGATCCGGCCAGCTTCCTACGATTCGGGCACATCGGCTGACAGCGGATGCTCGAGGCCCGCGCCCATCACCAACTCAAGGCGTTGCTGCGGCACGAAGGAGGTGATCGCTGGCCCCACCACCTCAGCCTCAGCCGGCTCGTGGCCCGCAGCCTGCACCGCGGTGACCAGACCCTGGTGCGGCTGGTACCCGGCAGCGATCCCAGCTGGCTGATCAGCCTGTTGGTCCCCCTGGCCCTGAGCGACGCCCCCCTGGCCCTGGTGGTGAGCGAACCGTTGCGCCAGCGCCTGCTGCAGGTGGAACTGCCTCGCCTGCAGGCCGCCGGCCAGGGGCTGGCCCTCCCTTGCTTCGAGGGGGAGGAACCCGCCGCGGCCAGGGTGTGGCTGCTCAATCACCGGCAGCTGCTGCGAGCCTGGCGCCAACAACAGCTGGGCTCCAGGCAGGTGGTGATCCCTGAAGCGGAACTGCTCGATCCCCAGCTGCGTCAAGCCCTAGAAATCCGCGTGGATCCTGAGCACTGGGACCAGCTGCGCCGTGCCCATCCCCAGGCGGAGTCCAGCCTGCTGGAGCTGCACAGCAGGTTGAACAGGCTGGTGCTGGGCCATCCCCGCACGGCCGATGGGCTGGTGTCCCTTGCCGCCGAAGCCGAAGCGCCGTTGCGTCAGTTGCTGGCCCTGCTGGGCAATCTTCCTGAACCCTGGGCGCGCTGGCTGGGCCATGGCGACGCCAGCTGGACCAGCTGGGCCCGCCGCGATCCCCAACTGCTGCAGTGGAGCTTGCACCGCCAACCCCTCGACGCCCTGGCGGCGGTAACGGGATTGCTGGAGCAGCGGGGCACCGTGCTGGTGGGCCAGCTGGGGGTGGGCTGGAGTCCGCGGAGCCTGCTGGGCCGCGACCCCGACGTGTGCGTGGATCTGGGCGACCCGCCCCTGGCCGACCCCCTGCCGCTCTATGCACCGTTGCGCCAACCCCTGCCGAACAGTCCCTGCTATGGCGAGCATCTGCTGGAACAGAGCCGGCGGCTGGTGCTCGGCCAGGCAGGGCTGAGCGTGGTATTGATCGATGATGATGCGCTGCGGCTCGGATTGGCCAGCGGCCTAGCCGCCGAATTCGGCAGCAGGGTGGTTCAAGAGAACACCGCCCCTGAGAGCAACGGCGTGCTCTGCTGCCGCTGGAACTGGTGGCTGGCTCACCAAAACCGACTGCCCCTGCCGGACCAGTTGATCGTGGCCCTGCTGCCGATCGCCAGCCTGGAGGACCCCCTCACGGCGGCCCAGGTGCAGCATCTGCGCCGGCAGGGGAGGGACTGGTT
>JBIKUY010000272.1:0-3697 GCA_044347355.1 Prochlorococcaceae cyanobacterium
GGCAGAGCGCCCCATCCGGCACGGAACTTCATGTGGGCTGGCTGCCCACCCGGCCCTGCAGGGGCGAGCTGGCACTGGCCTGGGGCCGCATCGGTAACCGGCCAGCTTGAAGGGCGGTTCGACCCGCCTGGCAAGCCATGGCCATGGCTTGAGCCATGGAAGCAGGATCGCCGGCCAGGGCGATGGCGCTGTTGATCAGCAGGGCATCGGCCCCCATCTCCATGGCCTGCGCAGCCTCGCTGGGTACGCCGATGCCCGCATCCACCACCACGGGCACCCCGGCGTTTTCGATGATCAGGGCGATGTTGCCGGCGTTGCGGATCCCCTGGCCTGAGCCGATCGGTGAGCCCAGGGGCATCACCGTGGCGCAGCCCGCCTCCTCCAGTCGCTTGGCCAGCAACGGGTCAGCGTTGATGTACGGCAGCACGGTGAAGCCCTCCTTCACCAGCTGCTCCGCTGCCTCCAAGGTGCCGATCGGATCGGGTAGCAGGTGCCTGGTGTCCGGAATCACTTCCAGCTTGACGAAGGTGTTGTCCTCCTGGCCGGCCAGCTTCGCCAGCTCTCGGCCCAGTCGCGCTACCCGTACTGCCTCCTCTGCGGTGGCGCAGCCGGCGGTGTTGGGCAGCATCCAGATGCGCGACCAGTCGATGGCCTCCATCAGTCCCTCATGGCCGCTGGCCTGGCTCTGCACCCGGCGCACCGCCACCGTCACGATGTCGCAGGCGCTGGCGGCGATGCTGGCCTGCATCGTCTGCAGGCTGGGGTACTTGCCGGTGCCCGTCATCAGCCGGCTGCGGAAGCTGCGGCCGCCGATCACCAGCGGATCAGCGTTCGACGTCCCAGCAAGGATCAGGTCTGGGGAGATGGCATCCACGGCTGTGTCCGGCATCACGGGGTGTTCGGCTCTAGCCTCCCACCAGACCAATCCCCTCGATTCGTTCCTCCCGTGTTCCGCATCGCTGCCCGCACCCTGCTGTTCTGCGGCCTGCCCCTGATCGCCAATGGGGCCCTGGCTGCAACGCCCCTTGGCAGCGACGGTTTCATCCCCTTCAATCCGCCGGTGGCGGGGATCCTCGCCGGAGATGGCATCGTCGGGGCGGATGCCGTTGAGACTTTTGATCCGGTTGCCCGTGCCCAGCTGCTCTCCAAGGAGATCAGCCGAACCTGGAATGGCACGTACCAATCCTTTGATACCGGCTCTGTTGTGCCGGTGCAGTTGCAGCTTTCCTCCTTGGAGGCAATGGGGCAGATCGTCTATCTGCGCGGGGAGATCAGCGTCGGTGGCATCACAGCGCCGGTGCAGGGCAATCTCAATGCGGAATCAGACCAGCTGGATTTGTTGGTTCTCTGCGAGTGCAAGGACGTGGCTGGTCTGGAAATCGGAGGATCCTTCTCGGGTCTGCAGGGCTTCCAGCTGGCCGGATGGCAGGCTCCCCGGCTGACCAACCAGGGCGGCCGACTCGCTCTCCTGCCCATTGCGGCCCCTGCCGCTGCCGATAGTCGCCAGCCTGCAATCGGCAGCCCGGTGCGTGGACTCTGGTGAAGCGGGTTGATGGAGATGGTGTGAGTTGATCGCGCTTGAAGCCGATTAACTCACTTTCTCTTCAGGGGCTGCACCTTTCGGGGCTGGACTGATTCTGAGGGTGCGCTCGATGCGCTGCAGGCGCTTGCGGGCGGTCTTGTTGTCGTCGTTGAGCGCCAGCACTTGCTGGTAGACCCCCTGGGCTTCCTCGAGTTTGCTCTGCTTTTCCAGGGCATAAGCCAGGTTGTTGAGAGCAACCGGATAGTCTGGCTTGGCTGCAAGAGCAGAGCGGTAGTGACGAACCGCTGCTTTGTAATTGTTCTGGGCGGCCAGACCGAAGCCGAGCGCGTTCTCGATGAGCGCCTTCGCTTCGCTTGGCTCCTGATTGGCCTGGGCCAACTTCAGGGCCCGCTTGAGATTGTCGACTGCCTGGCCATACAGCCGCTTGCGCAGCTGTACGGATGCCAACTCATAAAGGCTGGCGGCATCGCCGGGCGACCCTTCGCCCGGTTGTTCGAGGCGGGCGAGGGCTAGCTCATCACGCCGTACGCGCCAGATTTGACGGCCCAACACGATGGCGACCACAAGCAGAATCGCGACCAGCCCGAACAGGTAGGCCTGGGGCAGGAGGTTGTCCAACGGGACCTGGCGGGTAGCGGGTGCGGAGAGAGGAGGGTTCAGGAGCGGGCGGCGCCCACCACGTTCGTGAAGCTGCCGGGATCCAGCACAGCCAGCTGTGCCAACATCTTGCGGTTGAGGCGGACGTCGGCTTTTTTCAGCCCGCCCATCAGCCGGCTGTAGCTCATGCCGTTCAGGCGAGCGGCAGCGTTGATGCGGGCAATCCACAAACGGCGGAAATCGCGCTTGCGGCGGCGGCGGTCGCGATAGGCATTGCAGAGCGCCTTCATCACCCGCTGGTTGGCGGTGCGGAAGAGGGAGCCATTGCCGCCCCGGAAGCCCCGGGCCAGGCGCAGGATCTTGTTACGGCGTTTGCGGGCAACGTTGCCCCTCTTGACGCGGGCCATGGCAGGGAATCAGGTGGGTTCGGGTTCGGGTCGGATCGGCGGGAGGCCGCGCTCAGGCGTAGGGGAGCATGGCGCTCACGTTGTCGGCATCACGCTCGTCAACGACAGCCATCGTGCCCAGGTAGCGCTTGCGCTTGGGGCTCTTGTGATCGAGCAGGTGGCTGCGGAAAGCCCGGCGGCGCATGAATTTGCCGCTGCCAGTGGCCTTGAACCGCTTGGCGGCTGCTTTGCGGGTCTTGAGCTTCGGCATGTCTTCCGGCGCTATCGCAAACGAACAGAGTACGACGCCACCGTCCTTGTGACCAGCTCCTCCTTCAGGATTGGGGCAGTCCCGCCCCTTGGCCTTGCCCCTTCTCCCTTTGAAGCCGCTGCCTGAGCGGTTCAGCAGGCTGCCTTCGGCTTCAGATTTCGCCCGGATGGCTCTGGTGCTGCCCATGCTCCTGTCCGGAGGCTGCCAGGCCGCTACCCCGTCCCTGTTTCCAGGGCCGGACCCGCCGGCTTCCCTGCACTGGCCGGTCAGCGCCGCTCCTTCGGTCGATCCCACCCAACCGGTGCTGTGGGTGGCGTTGGCATCCCGTCTGCGGCCCACCACCCCGGTGCAGCTCACGGCCGCTGGGGGGATGGTGACCCTGGTCACCGCCGACGGTGCCCGCTACCAGGCACCCCAGCTGGAGCTGCACTGGCGCCAGCAGCCGCTGGAGACCCCGCTTCGCCTGCGCCGCCAGGTGCTGGGTCCGTTCGCCAGCTACGAGAGCGCCGAGGAGGCGGCCATCCGCTGGCGGCAGGCCGGTGTGCAGGCGGTGATTGCCTATCCCAGGGACTGGGAAGTGTGGGGGCCTCTAGAGGCCTCCTTGCCCGACGGGCTGGGCCCGGCGCGCCGGGTCGAGCAGGATCTCGCTGAGCGGTCGGTGCTGGAACTGCGCCGGGCCAGCGGACCGGTGACGTTGGAGGGGCCCGTGACCCTGGAGGCTCCCCAGGGTCTGCGCTGGCAGGGTGGCGTCTTCGCCGGCCCGTTCACCCTCCAGCCGGACGCCTACGGCGGCTGGACCCTGGTGGAGCAGGTGCCGCTGGAGCGATATCTCCAGGGGGTGGTGCCCCATGAGATCGGCGCGGGTTCGCCGCCGGTGGCTCTGGCCGCCCAGGCCGTGCT
>JBIKUY010000140.1:0-5584 GCA_044347355.1 Prochlorococcaceae cyanobacterium
CCAGGTGCAGACGAGGAACCGGCGGTGGCGGCGGTGGGAAACCTCCGGAGGGCCGCAACGGCTGCACGCTGGCCGCTTTGCGCTCCCCCCAGCGGCGGGCCACGGCGGTGCGAAGAGCCGGCGGCAAGGGGAGGGTGAGAACCGTGAGCGGCAGTAAGGGAGGGGCCTCGGGGTCCTCAAGGTGGGTTTCGATGCGCTGGCGCAGTTCGGCGATGCGCTGGTCGTAGGGCTGCCAGTCGGCAAGGGAGAAGCGCAGGTGCTCGCGCTGCACGAAGGTGGCGGTGGCGGCGGGGTCGAGCTCGAGGGCCCGGCCGTAGCTGGCCAGGGCGGCCTCGGGTTCGCCGATCACCTCCAGCACATGGCCGAGGTTCTGGTGGGCGGCGAGGTGATCGCTCTGGCGCTGCAGCACCTGCTCAAAGCAGTGCCTGGCGTTGGCCATCTCGCCCTGGCTCATCCAGAGGTGGCCGAGGTTGTACCAGGCCTCCGGGAGATCGGGTTGCCGTGCCAGGGCGGCATGGCAGCCATCGATCGACCCCGCGGTATCGCCGAGCAGCCGCTGGGCGGTGGCGAGCTCCAGGTGGGCGGTGGCGGAGCCGGGCTGCAGCTCCACGGCACGGCGCAGGCAGGCTTCCGCCTCCTTCCAGCGCTGCTGGCTGAGCAGCAGCCGGCCCAGGTTGAGGTGAGCCAGGGCGAAGGAGGGGTTGACGGCCAGGGCCGCCCGGTAGGCCGCGGCTGCCGCCTCCGGATCCCCCTGCAGCTGGTGAATGGCGCCCAGGTTGCAGTGGGCGGCGGCGAGGTTGGGGTTGTGGTTGAGCACGGCCTGGTAGGCCGCGATCGCCTCCGGAAGTTCACCCTGCTCCTGAAAGGCGCGGGCCTTGGCGAACAGCGCCCGCAGTTCTGGCGGCACTGGGGAGGCCACGGCGGGGGCGGCAACATCAGGCTGGGGCTCTGGCTGGGGCCGGATCAGGGCTGTGCAGCCCTCCTGGCGCACCACCTGCTCCAGCAGGGCCACGAGGCGGCCGGCCACGCCACGGCGGCGGTGCTGCGGCGCCACGAACAGGGAGATCAGCTCGGCCGTGCGGTCTGGGAGGCATTCAGCGATGGCGAAGGCCACCATGGCGCCCTCCAGCGAGGCGGAGGTGCCGAGCAGTTCGCCGCGCTGGGGCTGGAGGGCCCAGCGGCGCTGCAGGCTGGGGAAGGTGAAAGGGTCGTAGGGCCGCAGGCTTTCGGGTGTGAGGTGAAACACCCGCTGGAATTTCAGGGCGGCGGTGGCTTCCGGTGGCGCCGCAGGGGTCTCAGCGCTGGCGGTGGGAGCGGCCATCGCACCTGATGGCACCTCGGGCTCCGGCTCCGGAGCGGCGCTCGGATCCCAGAGCTGCCGCGGCAGGCCCGGCACCGGCAGTTCACTGCTGTGACCGGGGCGCGCCACGGTGGGTTTGGTCACCACCACGCCGCCGCTGCCGGGGAAGGACACGAGCCGCTCGATGTCTTCCGACTGGAAGCCGATCAGCTGGGGCTGGCGCACGCCGGGCAGCACCACCACATCAAAGAGTTCCTCCACCACCCCCTCGAAGCGCAACCACTGCTCCACCGCGCCGCTGGCCAGATCGATCACGAGCAGGCCGCACTGGGCCTGCTGGCCTGCGGCGGCGAGGCGCTCCTCCAGCACCAGGCCGCTGAAGCTGCGGGAGCGGAGCTTGGAGAGGCCCACGATGGCGTGGTTGCCGCAGAAGGCCAGGCCGCGCACGAAGCCGGGGCAGAAGGTGAGGGGCTGGAAGGCGCCGCTGGCTGGATCGATCCAGCCCAGTTCGCCGCTGCCGGAATTCAGCAGCCAGAGGCGGCCCTGGTACCAGCGGGGGGAATGGGGCATCGAGAGGCCGCGAGTGATGATCTCGCTACTGGCGATGTCGATCAGCACGCCGCCATCGCGGCGATGGGCGCGCCAGCCGGCGGCCGCATCGGTGCTGCTGCAGGCGCTCATGAAGGCGGGCACACCGTCCTTGAGGGCCAGCCCGTTGATGTGGCAGCGATCTTCCGCGGCGAGCCTGCTGATGAAGGGCGGCTGCCAGATCGGCTCGAAGCTGTGGCGATCGCTCAGGCGGGCCAGGCAGCTGAAATCGGTGTTGACGAACAGCAGGTGGCCGTCGGCGTCGAGCACCACGTCGTGGACGTTGAGATCGCCGGTGGTGTGGGAGTGCTTGGGGAGATACAGGCGATCGCAGCCCTGGCGGGTTTCACCGGGGCCGAGCAGATCATCGAACTGCCAGATCTGGTAGCGGCTGCTGAGGTAAAGGCGATCGTCCTGGGCGAAGAGGCCCATGGGCTTGTCGAGCAGCCGCTCATGGGCCACCACGCTGCCGGTGGGGGTGAGGCCGAGGCAGAAGAGGCGGTTGGTCTGGTAGGTGGTGAAGGCCAGGGAGAGGGCCTGCTCCTGCAGCCAGGAAGCCAGGCCTTCGGAGTGGACGAGGGAAACGCTGGGGCCAGGTGCTGCTCCGCCCAAATCAGGCCCCTGCCGCGTTGAACTCCAGGGACAGTAGAGGCTGCTGATGCAGGTTGAACTTCTGCCGCAGGGAGGCTGGAATCTGCCTGGCGAAGGGTATGCGTGGCGGGTAGTTCCTGCATCACTTCGGAGACGATGTTGGTGTCGAGCAGGCCCCTCCCAGTGCTGCAGCTCAGGAGTGGCTCGCCATCGGTTCGAGCCCCAGGGGCCATCAGCTCCGGCGCACGCTGGCTCGGCATCATGGCCCCAGCGGCGAGGACACCCTGGACAGCACGCAGGCAGCGCTGGAAGGTGGCGTGCTGGAGGTGATCGGCACCGATGCCGGTGGTATGGCCACCCTGGCCGCCCCGGCGCAGGCGCTGCTGCGGGCCGCGCGCCTGCTGGTGGCGCCACGGCGCCTGTTGGCTGAGTTGCCACCCTGGTGGCAGGGCGAACAGGCGGCCGGCCGGATCGCGGTGGCCTGCCCGTGCCCCGAGCTCCTGGCCAGCGACAGGCCTGAGCTGATCATCGTGCCCCTGGCGGAGACCCTGGCGGCGGGCCGGCCGGCGGTGCTGCTGGCCAGCGGCGATCCCCTCTGGTTCGGCATCGGGCGGCTGCTGCTGCAGCATTTCCGCCCGGATCAGCTGCGCTTCCATCCCGCCCCCAGCTCCCTGCAGCTGGCCTTCGCCCGCATCGGCCGCCCCTGGCAGGACGCCGACTGGATCAGCCTGCATGGCCGCGACCCCGAACCGCTGGCGGCGGCGCTGCAGAAACGACCCACGGCCCTGGCGGTGCTCACCGACCCCAGCCGCGGCGGGGCGGAGGAGGTGCGCCGGATCCTGGCGGCCTCGGGCCTGGAGGCCGCCTACGGCCTGTGGCTGTGTGAGCGGCTGGGCCATCCGGCCGAGCGGGTGCAGCGTCTGGCGCCTGACGCACCGCTTCCCGCCGACTGCGATCCGCTGCACCTGGTGCTGCTGATCGCCGAGCCTCCTGCTCCCCCCGCCGATCCAGCCGCCCTGCCCCTGTTCGGCCTGGCCGATGGCCTCTATCTCCAGCACGACGATCGCCCCGGTCTGATGACCAAGCGCGAGGTGCGCATCCAGCTGCTGGCCGAGCTGGAGCTGCCCGAGCGCGGCGTGCTCTGGGACATCGGCGCCGGCGTGGGCTCGATCGGCCTGGAGGCCCTGCGGCTGCGGCCCGGCCTGGCGGCCTGGTTCGTGGAGCAGCGCGGCGGCGGCGCCGGCCTGATCGCCGCCAACGCCGAGCGGCTGGGGGTGACCCCGGCGGGGGTGGTGGAGGGCCGGGCGCCCCAGGCCCTGGCGGCGCTGCCCGATCCAGATCGGGTGCTGCTGGGGGGCGGCGGCCGCGAGCGGGCGGCCGTGTTGGATGCCGTGCTGGAGCGCCTGCGGCCGGGCGGGGTGGTGGTGGTCCCGCTCGCCACCGTGGAGGCCCTGGCTGAGCTGCGGCCCCTGCTGGAGCGGGCCGGCTGCGCCGTGGCCGTGGGTCAGCACCAGGCCTGGCGCGGCGCCTCCCTGGCCGATGGCACCCGCCTGGCGCCCCTCAATCCGGTGCTGGTGCTGCAGGGCCGCCTGCCAGGCGTCGCAGGCTGCTAGCGCAGCGCTTCGATCCGCGCCGGGCTGCCCACGGTGATGCCCAGGGCCTCGGCCTGGCCCGCCGCCAGCTCCACCACCCCATCCACCGCTTCGTCCGGCCCGTAGCTGGAGCAGGGCAGCTGCATGCAGGGCCGGGTGTGGGCCTCGATCGCCACCACGATCCCGTCGCGGATGAACAGCATGTCGAGGGGGGCCGGCGTGCGGTGCATCCAGAACCGCGCCGGGGTTGGCATGGCATAGGGGAACCACATGCCCCGCAACGGCGGCAGGGGCGGGCGCAGCTGCAGTCCCATGGCCTGCTGGCGCAGCGTGGCGGCTACTTCCAAGCCGATGCAGCGCCCGGGCTCCAGGCACCACTGGGCGGTGATCGGCAACTGCTGCGGGGGCTCAAGGGCTTCTTCGGCGCTGGGATCACCGGGCTGTTGGGCGGGCTGGTCGGCTGGGGCCTGGGGCGCTCCGAAGCCCAGCGCCAGCGCCAGGCCGAGCGCAAAGCTCCAGGGTCGGCCAGACCTTCGGCCCAGTGGCCCGCCCATCAGCTCTTTCCCCCCAGCGGTGGCACCCGCTCGCTCAGGCAGTAGCCCTGGCCGCGGATGGTGTGGATCAGGCGGCGCTCGCCGCCCTCCTCCAGCTTCTGGCGGAGGTAGCGCACGTACACCTCAAGCACGTTGCTGGAGGTGCCCCGATCGTCGTTCCAAACCCGGCGCAGGATGAGGTCGCGGCTCACCACCGTGCCCTTGCGCTCCAGCAGCAGCAGCAGCAGCTGGTACTCCCGGGCGGTGAGCGCCACCAGCCGCGGCCCGCGCTTCACACTGCGGCTGATGGGATCGAGGCTGAGATCGCCCATCTGCAGCAGGGGCGTGACCGGGGTGGCCTGCCGCTGCAGGTTGAGCTGCAGTCGCAGCCGCATCAGCAGGTCGCTGGGGCCCAGCTCCGAGAGCCAGAAGTCGTCGGCGCCGGCGCTCAGGCAGCGCACCCGTGCGTCCACCGAGTCCTCTGCCACATCCAGCAGGATCGGCACCGCTCCCAGCTGCTGGCGGAGATTCTGGATCTGGGGCGCCGCCTCGGCCGCCAGCACCGCCACCTCCACCTCCCCTGCTGTGAGCGCCCCCCCCTTAGCCGTGGCGCGGATCACCACATAACCCGAGGCCTCCAGTCGGGTGGCCAGCGCTTCGGCCCGCTCCCCCAGCAGCAACACGCGCCCGGCCGGCGTCATGGCTGCACGCCGTTGCCCGGCTTGGCCACGTGGGGCAGGCCCCAGCCCAGCTTGTTGCGCAGCACCTGGAAAAACTCGTGGTCGGCCAGGCGCACGAACCGCACGGGGTGGTCACTGCGGCGGATCAGCACCCTGTCTTCCGGCCAGATGTAACAGCCGGCGCTGCCGTCCACCACCATCATCAGCCGCTCCGGTGTGGCTGGAAACACGGTGACCGGTTCGCGGTCGCTGAACACCAGGGCCCGCGAGGCCAGCGAATGGGCGGCGATCGGCGTGAGT
>JBIKUY010000142.1:0-5577 GCA_044347355.1 Prochlorococcaceae cyanobacterium
CGCCATGAACTCATCGTGCAGCAGGCTCACCTTGTGGTCATTGCCCTCCATGCCACGGTCGAGGGTGATGTGCTTCTCGATCACGTTGGCGCCGAGCCCCACCGCTGCGATCGGCACGGCATAACCCCGCTCGTGGCCTGAGTAGCCCACGGGTGCCTCCGCCAGTTCGGCCAGCCGGCGCAGATAGCGCAGGTTCACATCCTTGAACGGCGTGGGGTAGGTGGAGTTGCAGTGCAGCAGGGCAAACGTTGCCCCCTCCTGGCGCAGATGGCGGATGCCGGCGCTGATCTCCTGCTCCGTGGCCATGCCGGTGGAGGCGATCAGCGGTTTGCCCGTGGCGGCGATGGCGCTGAGTAGGTCGTGGTTGGTGAAGTCGGCCGAGGCCACCTTGAAACCGGCCATGCCCCAGCGGTTGAGTTTCTCCAGGCTGGTGGCATCCCAGGGGGTGCACAGCGGGATCAGTCCCCGCTTGAGCGTGTGGTCGAAGCACTGGTAGAGCTCGTCGTCGCTGAGCTGGAACCGCTCCAGCAGATCGAGGGTGTACTGGGTGCCCAGGTCGGAGGCCATGTCATTGCTGTCGCCAGCATTGACGTACAGCTGGCCCATATCGCGCATCTGGAACTTGGCGCAATCGGCGCCGGCGGCGGCGGCGGCATCGATCAGTTCCAGGGCTAGGGCCAGGCTGCCGTTGTGGTTATTGCCGATCTCGGCGATCACAAACGCTGGGGCACCGTCACCGATCGCCCGGTCGCCCAGCAGCAGGCTGCGCTGGCCACCACGGGCCACCGCCACCACGCGGCCGTGGTCGTCCAGCAGCGGAATCACCTGGATCTTGGGGGAGAGCAAGCCGGCCAACTCCGCCGTTCCGCTGCCCTCGGCCGCCGCAATGCAATGGGGGTTCATGGCGTCGGTGACCGGCCGGTTGAGGTCGATCACATCGGTGGCGGCGATCCAGCGGCGGAAGTCCCCATCGCTGAGCACGCCCTGCAGGATGCCTCCTTCCGACACCACAAAGATCAGGCGGCATTGGTTGGCCGTGATTTTGTTCAGGGCCGCCAGCAGCGAGTCTTCCGAGAAGACCACGAACTGGGTGAAATTCCGCTCGATCTGCGCCGATTGCACGTATCTATTGTCTCCACGACCGAAACCGGACTCTAAAGCCGGAAGCGGGGCGTCACCAGCAGGGTGAGGGCACGCAGCCAGGGGTTCGACTGGCGCACAGCGGCGAGGCGCCGGCTGATGTTGCGGTTGTCGGGCCGTTGTAGCTGAGCGATCTCCAGCAGTCGGATTGCCTCCGCGTGATCACCGCAGCGGATGGCGGTCTCGGCACCACGGCGCAGCTGGTTGGTGGAGAGGTCGGCGGCGTTGACCACGTAGCCGGGCTGCTGCAGCGGCAGCGGGGTGATGGGCCGATCCGCCAGTGCCTGCAGGGCCTCCCAGAGATTTTGCGGCGAGAAGCCTGGGTGGTAACCCACCCAATGCAGCCAGTCTGGGTCGGGATCCGGCCCAGCTGCCAGAGCGTCCAGGTCCTCCACCTGGGCTAGCGATTGCAGCAGGCCTGAGCCGGCAAAGAATGGCGTTCCCAGATCCTGGCGCAGGCCGAAGTCGTCCATCACCACGGGTTTGCAGCCCAGATCCAGGGCATCGAACAGGGCGGTCGAGGACACGGTGGCCAGCAACCTGCTCTCCAGCAGCAGCTGGGGCAGGGGCGCATAGCTCAGCTTCAGATTGGCGGGCGGACTGCCCAGGGTGTCCACCAGGGTGTGGCTGATGTGGGTCTCCACGCTGTGGAAGGTGGTTTCGTGCGGTGCCACCCGCGGCTTGATGAGCAGCTCCCAGTGGGGCGAGCGGCGAGCCAGGCGGGCCAGGATCCGCACCAGCCGTCGCCGCTCCGCTGGCGTAGCGGGCATCACCACCTGCTCGGCAAACACCAGGCGCCGGGGGCGATCAGCGGCAATGGTTGCACTGGTGGATCTGTCGCGGTTGCGCCCCAGTCCCGTGAGCACGCTGCGCTGCTGGCTGAACGGGGTGTGGCGAAGCAGCATGTCCATCTTGGCCAGGTCGCGGGGGCCATTCAGGCAGATCAGGTCGTACCCCAGCCGCCAGGCGATTGCCTCCTCAAAGCGCTCCAGCACCACGCCGTTGAAGCCGCAGAAGAGGGGACGGCGTGCCCCTCCCAAGGGTTTGCGGGTGCTGTGGTAGCAGCTGCGGAACTCCGCCAGTTTGCTGCCGGTGAGGTAAACGCCAATGGCATCGAACTGATCGAGTCGGCGGTCTGCCAGGAGCTGGGGCACGGTGAGTCCCCACACGGGCCCGATCTCACGCAGGGCCGCCAGCACAGCTGCCGGCGTGCCAGGCCGAGGGATCGCGTTCACGCTGATCTGAACGTCCTGCTCTTCGCAGGAGCGGGCCAGGGCCTGGCAGGCCAGCAGCTGGCTGTCGCTGTCGGCGATCAGCAGCAAGCGCAGGCTCATCGCGCCAGCTCCTGAAGACATCGAAGCAGCCTTTGCGCGCCATCGGGAATGGCCCAGCCCCGGTCTGCCAACCATTGGGGATTGGGCCTGGGCAGCTCCAGCAGCCGCTCCAGCGGCAGGCAGTCAGCCAGCCGGTGCATGGCACCACTGCCGAAGAACAGGGGGCCGTTGAAGTCGGTGCGGATGCCGTAGTCGCCCAGGACAGCCGTGGGCTTGCCCCACACCATCGAGGTGAGCAGCCAGTCGGAGGCGATGCCTAGGCATGCGGTGGCCTGGATCAGGGCCTGGGGTAGGTCGTCGTCGCTGCCCAGCTGAAGATTGGCCGGGGGATGCCCACCCTGACGGTGGTGCCAGGCCAGGCTGGTCTCGGGCCAGCTGTCTGGATCATCCGGTGTTGAGGCGCAGAGCTGGGCGTCGGGTTGCAAGCGCACCTGCCAATGGGAATGCTCCTGGGCGATGGTCCGCAGCCGTTGATAGAGCACCCCATTGGCATAGGGAGAGGGGGGAATGGTGGCCTGGTCGAGCACCAGCACAACCCTCTCAGTGCTGGGGCAGGCTCCGATCGGTTGGTTGGGCACACACCACAGCCCGATCGCTACCTGCTGCTGCTCCTGGTGGTGGCTGCCTCTCAGGAGCCAGTTGAGCTCCAGCTGCTGGGCGTCTCCCTGCAGGCAGATCAGGTCGTAACCGAGCCGTGGCATCAAATCGCTGGTGAGAGCGTCGCCGCAGAGGGGACGGATCGGACCGGTGAACAGGGGGATGGGGGCCCGGCCTCGCAGCCGGGCGGAGTTTCCATGGACTTGGCGGAACGCCGCCACATCGGCACCTTCCAGAAACACACCGACGGCATCCAGGTTCAGCAACAGCTCGCTGCTGGCCGCCACCAAGGGCGGCAGCGGGATGACGGGGACGGCGTCTGCCAGGGCGGGGGGCAGGATGTCCGTGGTGAACAGCGTCACACGCGCCCCCAGGGTCTGCAGCTCGGAAACGAGCTGCAGACAGGCACGCAGGCCGGGTTCGGCTTGGCAGACCAACCCCAGGTTCATCGTGCTTGCGTCATCGTCCCTTCAGCACCCTCTCCAGCAGCCAGAACCCCACCAGGTTCTGGCGCAGTCGCCGCAGCAGATCCCGGCCCCGATGGCTGGCTTCCTGCTTGGAGCGGGCGCCGGCGGAACTGAGCATGCGCCGCCCGCCCTTGGCCAGGGCGTAGCTCTGCCAGGCCTGGCTACCCCACCCTGCCGGTCCTGGTTCGGCTGTCGGGTGGCCCTGTGGTGGGTGCTCCAGGAGCCGGCTGAGCGCCGCGATGAACCGCTGGGCTCCATCACGACGGTGGCCCTGGCGTTCCAGCCACTCCCGGCTGTGGTGGGGGGTGAATGGGTCCCGCACGATGGCGTCAAAGTCGGCTACCGCTCCTGACTCCAGGAAGTAATGGTTGCCGAGGCTTTCATTCACGCCCAAGTCGCTAACGATCCGGGTGCTCACTCCCATCGCCATGGCCTCCATCGCTGCCGTTGATGACACGGTGATGGCGCAGCCACACTGCTTGAGCAGGCTCAGGCTGGGCTTGTAGCTGATCTGCAGATTGGCCACCCTGCGGCTGAGTTTCTCGATCCGGCTGGCCATCTCACCATGGTGTCGATGCAGGGTGGCCTCCACCCTTGAGGTGCGGGGCTTGAAGATCACCGGATGCCCCGGCCAGGCCCGCGCCAACTTGGCCAACCGCCGGCAGATGTACTTCCGCTGGATCGGGTTGTCCGGCACCGAGGGCTGCTCAAAGAACACGATGGAAGCTCCCTCTGGGATCTGTGGCCGCGGCGCCAGTGACCAGAGAATCGGTAGGCCGGTGACCACCGCATTGTCACGATCCAGGCCCAGGGCTGTGCAGCCTTGGCGATAGAGCTGGGCATCGGATTCTGCGTTGAGGCAGAGCAGATCCACGCCTGAGCGATCCATCATCCCTTCCAGTTGATGACGAAACAGGATGCCGGGGTAGGCACTGATCAGCACCGGCCTTCGCTGTTGCTCGGCCCAGGTCGCTTGCAGTAGCAGCTGGGTTTCACGGGTGCGTCGGCCATCGAGCCCCAGCACCAGTGCATCCAGGTCGCCGAGTTCGTTGCGCAGGTTGCGCAGCTGCGGCCATTCCCGCTGACGGATGGCGGTACGCGGGTCAATGCGGCGGATTTCCAGCACCTGGCGCCGCGACAGCTTGCGGCCCGGCAATTCCAGCAGGATCAATGTGGTCTCCGCGCCGTGCTGCCGGGCCACCTGCAGCAGATTCATCGCGGTCTTGCCGAAGGAATCGAAACAGGCCAGGGCTGCCACCTGGCGCCCCTGCAGGCTGCTCATCAATGCTGTTCCGCCGGCGATTGGATGGATGGCGATTGTCTAGCGCCCTCCAGCAAGGGCGCCAGGCTTTCGCAGAGATTGAGATCCTCGGGGGTGTCAATCTCAGGGGCCATCTCCTCCAAGGGAACCGGCAGGGTGGGTGGCACGAAGCGGATGCCAGCTCTTAGGAATTCGCCGGTGCGGATGGCGTAGATGGCTCCGGTCTCCAGATAGGTGGGGCTGAGATCCTGGCGACGCTGCCTGGGTTGGCTGGCGTCGTGGTTCACCCCAACGCCGTGGCCGTCGGCATCATGACGCCAGAGGAAGCCGTGCCAGGGCATCACGCTGAAGGCCATGTTGGCCTCACTGGCCGTGAGGGCGGCGACCACCGCATCGATTTGGGCGCCGGTGGTGAACGGCGAGGTGCATTGCAGGAACACGAACAGGGGAGGTAAGGGTCCCCGCTCAGCCAGCTCCTGCAGGGCATGGGTCAGGGCCGTCTCAGATGACGCTTGGTCGCCAGCCAGTTCGCCTGGGCGGCGTAACCAGCCCGCCCCGGCCTGCTCGGCCAGCTGCCCGATCTGCGGGTCATCGCTGCTCACCCACACCCCCTCGATGCATTCCGCGCTGCGGGCTGCGCGCACGCTGCGCACCACCAGGGGCACACCAGCCACGGGCCGCAGGTTTTTGCCACGAATGCCCTTAGAGCCTCCCCTGGCCGGAATCAGGGCGATCGGTCTGAGGGTGTCGTCGATGTCAGGCCAGGGTGTCTGCATCG
>JBIKUY010000143.1:0-5570 GCA_044347355.1 Prochlorococcaceae cyanobacterium
ATAGAGAGCCCGCTGCTCACCCGTGAAGCGGCCATTGATCGGGAAGGTGCGGGTGATGTCGCCGTTGTAGTAATCGGGCAGCGAACAGCCGGCATCGATCAGCAGCAGGTCGCCATCGCGCAGGGGAGCGTTGTTGGCGGTGTAATGGAGCACGCAGGCGTTGTCGCCGCCGGCCACGATCGACCCGTAGGCAGGCCCGCGGGCGCCCTGCTCAAGGAAGTGCTGCTCGATCACAGCCTGCACCTGGCGCTCAGTCAGTCCGGGCCGGGCCACCTGGCGGGCCAGCTCATGGGCCTCGGCCGAGATGCGGGCCGCTTCCCGCAGCCGCTCCAGCTCCTCGGGCCCCTTGCGCAGACGCAGGCCGTGCAGGATCGGGCAGGGTGCCACCAGGCCAAGGGCGGCATGGCCGCTGCGGGGGGCTCGATCGAGCTGGCGTGCCCAGGCTGCCAGCACCAACGGCTCCACGGCCGGATGCTTGCCCACTCGGAAGGCGATCCCCTCGGCGCCCTGCAGATACTCGCCCAGGCGCTGCTCCAGCTCTTCAAGCGGATGGGCGATATCGGCACCGAACCGGGCCACGGCCCCCTCGGTGCCCCAGCGGAAACCGGTCCACACCTCAGCGCTGGGCTCTTTCGGCGCTACAAACAACACGTAGCGTTCGCCCACAGGCCGGTGGGGCAGAAACAGGGCTACGGCGTCGGGCTCATCGAAGCCGGTGAGGTACCAGAAATCGCTGTTCTGGCGGAACGGCCACTCGCAATCAGCGTGATGCACCGCCAGAGGCGCCGCCGGGATCACCGCCGCAGCCCCGCCCAGCCGCTCGAGGAATCGCTCCCGCCTCTGGGCATGGTTGGTCTCGGGCCGGGTCTCAGGCGAGGGATGGTCCAACGGACTGTCAGGGCATTGCACAGGCCCCAGTCTGGGCCAGGGCCCCTGAGGGCGCTGGGCAGCAGCCGCACCCAGGTGGGAGGTTTGCCCAGACAGCCAAGCCGATTACACTGAATGATCCAATTCTCCGCCGGCAAAGCCCAAGGTCGCGATGGCCCAGGGAGCAGCCACCACATGAGGGCCCAGCCAGCGCATGAATGACCTGTTGGTCCTGGCCCTGTTGGTGCTGGTTGTGCTCTTGGGCTCTGCACTTTGCTCGGGTATCGAGGCGGCACTGCTCACGGCCAACCCCGTGCGCATCCACGAACTCGCCGTTCGCCAAAGGCCCCTGCGCGGGGCCAGGCGGCTGGAGCAGCTGCGCCAGCGGCTAGGCCGCACCCTGGCGGTGCTGGTAATCGCCAACAACGGCTTCAACATCTTCGGCAGCCTGATGCTCGGGGGCTATGCGGCCCGGGTGTTCGAGCAGCGGGGAGTGGCTGGGATCGCCCTGCCGGTGTTTTCCATCGGCCTGACGGTACTGGTGATCCTGCTGGGGGAAATCCTGCCGAAAGCGATCGGCAGCCGCCTCGCCCTTCCCATTGCCCTGGCCAGTGCCCCGCCACTGCACTGGCTCGTGCTGCTGATGGCACCACTGGTGCTGCTGTTGGAGCGGCTGCTCCCGGCCATCACCCGCGAAAACGAGATCAGCACCGACGAAAATGAGATTCGGCTGCTGGCCCGCCTCGGATCGCAGAAGGGCCAAATCGAGGCCGATGAGGCGGCGATGATCGCCAAGGTGTTTCAGCTCAACGACCTCACCGCCCGCGACCTGATGACCCCCCGCGTGGCGGCGCCCACCTTGGCCGCCTCCACTCCCCTGGACGGGGTGCGCGGCACCCTGCTGGCCAACCACGCCCCCTGGTGGGTGGTGCTGGGAGAAGAGGTGGATGAAATCGTGGGGGTGGCCAGTCGGGAGCGGCTGCTCTCAGCCCTGCTGGAGGGAGGAGGCCGGCTCACCCCTGCCGAACTGAGCGAGACTGTGGAGTTCGTGCCGGAGATGATCCGGGCCGACCGGCTGCTCACCGGCTTCCGTCGCAACAGCGGCGGCGTCCGGGTGGTGGTGGATGAGTTCGGCGGCTTTGCCGGGGTGATCGGCGCCGAGGCCGTGCTGGCCGTGCTGGCCGGCTGGTGGCGCCCGCCCCAGGCCAGCAGCCTGGAGTCGCCCGGATGAACACGCCCAGCACCCCGGAACGCTGCCGGCTGCTGTTGCGCCAGTGGCGCAGCCAGCTCAGTCTCACCCCGCGGGAGCAAAGCCTGCTGGCCGGAGCCCTGGCGGGCCTCGACCGTCAGCTGCTGCGGCTGGAGCAAGGCCAGGTGCGGCTGGCGGTGTTTGGACGGGTGGGAGTGGGCAAGTCGAGTCTGGTGAATGCCCTGGTGGGCGAGGCTGTCTGCCCCACAGACGTGGCCCACGGCAGCACCCGCCACCAGCGGGCCATGGCCTGGCAACAGCCGGTGCCAGGCCTGCAGGGGCTGGAGCTGGTGGACACCCCCGGCATTGATGAAATCGGCGGCGCAGCCCGCTCTCGCCTAGCCGAGCGGGTGGCCCGGGGTGTTGATCTGGTGCTGCTGGTGCTCGATGGCGACCTCACCAGCGTGGATCAGGCCGCCCTCAAACCCCTGCTGGCCAGCGGCAAGCCCATGGTGTTGGTGCTCAACCGCAGTGACTGCTGGCCAGAGGCAGAACGGCAGGCCCTGGAGGCCAGCATCCAGCGAAGGCTGCGGGCCCTGCTGCCCGCCGGCGGGCCGCCCCTGGAGCTGGTGGCCGTGGCGGCGGCACCACGCAGGCCGCGACTCCTGGCCGATGGACGGGTTCGTACCGACAGCAGCGCGCCGGAAGTTGAGCCGCTGCGCCGCCATCTGCTCACCATGCTGGAGCACCAGGGCGACCTCTTGCTGGCCCTCAACAGCCTGCAGGCAGCCGACCACTTCCAGCGCCAGCTGCAGAGCGACCGCCTGCGCCGCGGCCGCCACAGCGCCCAGGGGCTGATCGGCCGCTATGCGGCCCTGAAAGCCACCGGCGTGGCGGCCAATCCCCTGGTGCTACTCGATCTGGCCGGGGGGCTGGCCTGCGACACCGCCCTGGTGGCCCAGCTCTGCCGCCTGTACGGACTGCCCGTGGACGGTCCGGCCGCACGCCAATTACTGGGCGAACTGTCACGCCAGAACGCCCTTCTCGGTGGCGCCCAGCTGGGCATCCAGCTGGTGTTGGGGACCCTGCGTCAGTTGTTGCTGCTGGCGGCCCCGTTCAGTGCGGGGATGAGCCTGGCGCCGGCGGCGCCGGTGGCCGTGGCGCAGGCCGCCCTGGCCGTGCACACCACCCGGCGCACAGGCCGTCTGGCCGCCCGGGAACTGCTGCGCCACAGCCAGCGCGGCGGCCAACCCGGTGCCCTGCTACGCCGGCTGGCGGGCAGCGACCCCCAGGTGCGCCAGTGGCTGCAGCACCAGCGCCTCGAGGTGCAGCAGCCGTGAGCGTGGCCCTGCTGGGCACCAGCGCCGACCCTCCCACCCATGGTCACCAGGCTCTTCTGGAGGGTCTGCTCACCCACTTCCCCCGGGTGGCCACCTGGGCCAGTGACAACCCGATCAAGCAACATGGCGCACCCCTGCAGCAGAGGGCCGCCCTGTTGGCCGCCCTGGTGCAGGCCATCGGCAATCCCCGACTGGAGCTGATGCAAGAGCTAAGCAGCCCCTGGGCAATCACCACCCTGCGCCGCGCCGCCCAGCATTGGCCCCTGGAGGAGCTGGTGTTTGTGGTGGGCAGTGATCTGGCCGGTCAGATCCCAGGCTGGAAGGAGGCGGAGGCCGTGCTGCGCAGCTGCCGGCTTGCGATCGTGCCCCGCTGTGGCTGGCCGCTCGATCCGCGTGCGGTGGAGCAGCTGCAGCACCTGGGAGCTCGGGTGGAGACCCTTCCCTTGCAGATCCCCGCCACGGCCAGCTCAACAATCCGCCAGCAACCGTGCCCCGACCAGGTGCCCGCCGCCGTCTGGACCGCACTGCTGGAGCAGAATCTCTACGGCCTTGCCACCCAACCCTGATGCGCCTCGCCCTGGCCCAGCTCAATCCGGTGGTGGGCGATCTGGCGGGCAACGGTCAACGGATTCTGGCTGCCTGCCGCCAAGCCGCCGACCAGGGCGCCGATCTGGTGCTCACCCCCGAACTCTCCCTCTGGGGCTACCCACCCAGGGATCTGCTGCTGTTGCCAGCTCGCCTGGAGGCCCAGGCCCAGGCCCTCGATGGGCTTGCAGCGGCCCTGGCCGAATCGGCCGGCACTCCAGCGGTGCTGGTGGGCATGGCCGAGCCCTGCGGCGAGCGCTCCCTGCCCAGGCTGCACAACTCACTGGCCCTGGTGGAGCCCGGCGGCTGGCGGGTCGTGGCCCGCAAGCAGCTGCTGCCCAGCTACGACGTTTTTGACGAGCGGCGGTACTTCCGCCCTGCCGCAGCTCCGAGCCTGGTGGAGCTGGAGTGCCGGGGCCGCACCTGGCGGCTGGGGCTCACCATCTGCGAAGACCTGTGGGTGGAAGAAGAATTGCAGGGTCAGCGGCTGGTGGGCCCCGACCCGATCGCGGCCCTTCAGCCACTGGAGCCGGATCTGCTGCTCAACCTCTCCGCGTCCCCCTTCAGCCAGGCCAAGGCCAGCCTGCGCCGCCAACTGGCCAGCAGGGCCGCAGGCCGCCTCGGCTGCCCGGTGGTGTACGTGAACCAGGTGGGCGGCAATGACGAACTGGTGTTCGACGGCGCCAGCTTTGTGGTGAATGCCAGCGGCGGGCTGCTCTGCCGCCTGCCCTGCTGCCAGGAAGCGGTGACGCTATGGGATGCCACGACGCCCCCCCCCGTCCCGGGGGATGGGGCCAGCAGCCTGGCGCCCGAGCCAGCGCCGCTGGAGCAACTATTCCGGGCCCTGGTGCTGGGGGTGCACGACTACGCGGGCACCTGCGGCTTCCAGCAGGCCCTGGTGGGCCTGAGTGGCGGCATCGATTCGGCCCTGGTGGCAGTGATCGCCGCCGCCGCCTTGGGGACCAGCCAGGTGGAAGGGCTGCTGCTGCCTTCCCCGTGGAGTTCATCGGGCTCGATCGATGATGCCCTGGCACTGGCCAACCGGCTCGGCCTGCGCACCCACACCCTGCCGATCGCGGCCTTGATGGCCGGCTTCGATCAAGCCCTGGCACCGGTCCTGGGGGGTGAGCCCGCCGGCGTCACGGCCGAGAACCTGCAGTCGCGGATCCGCGGCACTCTGCTGATGGCGGTGGCCAACCAGCAGGGCCAGCTGCTGCTCTCAACCGGCAACAAAAGCGAACTGGCCGTGGGCTATTGCACCCTCTACGGCGACATGAACGGGGGCCTGGCCGTGATCGGCGACGTGTACAAGAGCCGGGTGTTCGAGCTCTGCGCCTGGCTGGATTCCCCTGCCGCCGCAGGCTGCCGCGCCGACCTCGGCCTGCCGGCCAGTGGCGAGCTGGTGGGGGCAGAAATCCGCCACAAACCCCCCAGTGCCGAGCTGCGACCTGACCAACGCGACAGCGATTCCCTGCCCGACTACGCCGTGCTCGATCCCCTGTTGGAAGCCCTGGTGGAGCAGCGCCGCAGCCCAGAGGATTTACAGGCCCAGGGCCAGGACGGTGCCCTGGCCGAGCGGGTGATGGGGC
>JBIKUY010000417.1:0-5563 GCA_044347355.1 Prochlorococcaceae cyanobacterium
GAGGCCGGCGTCGGCCAGGCGCTCGGCCTGCTGAGCGGTGAGCATACCGGCGGTCACGCAGGCCTCCAGGCCCAGCTCACGCACGCCCCGCACCATCTGCAGCATCGCCTCGAAGGGCGCGCCGTCGCGGATCTCTCGCCAGGCCCAACCCATGCAGAAGCGGTGGGCGCCAGCGTCCTTGGCGGCCCGGGCCCGGGCCAGCACCGGCTCCACATCGAGCTCCGGCCGTCCCGCCACATCGCTGCTGTGGTGCATCGACTGGGGGCAGTAGGCGCAGTCCTCCTCGCAGCCGCCGGTCTTCACGCTCAGCAGCGAGGCCAACTGCACCCGGTAGCCGGGGTTGGCCTCGCGGTGCACCGCCTGGGCGCGCCACAGCAACTCCATCAAGGGGAGCTCCAGCACGGTCTTGATCTCGGCGAGACTCCAGTTGTGCCGGGGGGAGAGGGGGCTGGGTCCAACCACTGGGTTACCGGTGGCAGTGCTGGAGGTCACAGGCGGGGGGGTGAGATGGGCAGGTGTGCAGGGTGCAGCAAGGGAGGCCGATCAGGCCGGAGGTTCGACCCCGCCGAAACGGCGCTGGCGACTCTGAAAATCAACCAGGGCCGCCCGCAGGGCAGACTCATCGAAGTCGGGCCAGAGCACGTCAGTGATGTGCAACTCGGCGTAGGCCAGCTGCCAGAGCAGGAAATTACTGAGCCTCTGTTCACCGCTGGTGCGGATCAGCAGGTCGGGATCCGCCTCACCAGCCGTATGCAGTTCAGCGGCAAAGTGCTGCTCGTCGATGGCCGCCGGGTCCAGTTCCCCCCGGGCCACCTGCTCGGCCAGGCGTCGCGCCGCCCCCACCAGCTCAGCCCGACCGCCGTAGTTGGTGCAGACGTTGAACCGGATGCCGGTGTTGGTCGCCGTGCGGGCGGTGGCATCGGCAATCAGCCGTTGGAGCCCAGATGGCAGGGGGCTGAGGTCCCCCAAAAATCGGATCCTCACCCGTTCGCGCTCCAGCCCCTGCAACTCGCGCTCGAGAACCCGCTCAAACAAGGTCATCAGGAAACTCACCTCCTCGCCAGGTCGGTTCCAGTTCTCGGTGGAGAAGGCGTAGGCGGTGAGCGTTCCGATCCCCCAGTCGCTGCAGAGCCGCAGGGTGCGCTTGAGGGCCTCCACCCCTTGGCGGTGACCCATCACCCGGGGCAGGCCGCGACTGCGCGCCCAGCGTCCGTTGCCATCCATGATCAAAGCCACATGGCCAGGCAGCCTGGTGGGGTCCAGGCCAGTGGGCAGAAGACGGGCGCGGGGACCTGCTGCGCTGGACAGGCCGGTGCTGGACAGCAGCGCACCATTCCGACCCGTGAGGGTGTGTTCTGGGCTGGTGAGATCGGAACCGGTCAAGTCTGATTCGGAACCTCCGTCGGGTCCTCTGCCTGTGTCGGTCGCCAGGACGCGACTCATCCGCGTGTCTCCGGCGAATCCTTACCCACGCTACGCCCGGCCGGTCGGGCCAGGGCGGAGCTGAGAAGGTCGTGGAGACGGCTGCTGGTGATCGGTCGCTCCAATCGTCCCTGGCAGGCCAGAGCAAGCGTACCGGTCTCCTCGGACACCACAATCGCCAGGCAACGATCGAAGCGCTCGGTGAGGCCCAGGGCAGCCAGATGGCGGGTGCCATAGCGATTGCTCCCCTGGCGCGAGAGGGGCAGGATCACCCCCGCCGCCAGGATGCGGTTGCCCCTCACAAGTACGGCGCCGTCGTGAAGTGGGGTGTCCGCTGCGAAGAGGTTCAACAGCAGATCCACCGACAGCTGGGCATCGATGGGCAGGCCAGGATTGAGGAAGTCCTCCGGGCGCAGGTCACTGCCCAGATCCACAACGATCAGTGCCCCACGCCGCATCTGGGAGAGACGGCCAGCGGCCTCGCTGATCTGGCCCACGGCTCCGGAGGCCACTTGATCACCGTTTCGAGTCCCGAACAGGGCCCCCAGGTGACCGGTGCCCAGCAGCTCCATCAGCCGGCGCAATTCACCTTGCCAGAGGATGGCCAAGGCCAGGCTGCAGGCCAGCACCAAGGCGTCGAGCAAGGTGGTGGTGAGCGGCAGATTGGCGTAGCGCTGCACGGCCCAGGCCAGGGTCACCAGCAGCAGGTAGCCGCGCAGGAGCCAAAGGGTGCGTGGCTCGCTGACCCGACCAAGCAGCAGCCAACCCAGCCCTGCTGCAAGAGCCAGATCGAGAATCAGGCGCAGATCAAGCAGCCCCAGCAGAGAAACGAGCCTGGAGCCACCCACACCTACAACCAAACCTTCCCATTACGGTACCGGCATCAGCCGGGCTGGCAGCACGTCGTAGCGCAGTAGATCGTCCGGCTGCTCACGACGCTGCACCAGGTCGGCCTGGCCGTCATGCACCAACACCGCCGCCGGTCGGGGAATGCGGTTGTAATTCGACCCCATCGAGGCGTTGTAGGCACCGGTGGCCAGCACCGCCAGGATGTCGCCACTGGTGGCGGGCGGCAGGGCCACATCCTTCAGCAGCACGTCCCCTGATTCGCAGTGCTTGCCCGCCACGGTCACGGTTTCACTGGCCTCGGCTCCGGGGCGGTCGGCCAGCAGGGCGGTGTACTGCGACTGATAGGTGATCGGCCGCGGGTTGTCACTCATCCCGCCATCCACCGAGAGATAGGTGCGGATACCGGGGATCTGCTTGCGGCTACCGATCTCATAGAGGGTCACGCCGGCGGTGGCGACCAGCGAGCGGCCGGGCTCGCACAACAGCCGGGGCAGATCCAGGCCCCTCTGCTGGCAGGCCGAGGCCACGGCGCCGGCCACTGCTTCCACCCAGGCATCAATCGATGGAGGATCGTCACTGGCGACATAGCGGATGCCCAGACCGCCGCCCACATTGAGGTCGGTCACGGGGTGGCCCAGGGAGCGGGCCAGTTCCAGGGCGTCAGCCATCACGGCGGCGAGGTCGCGGTGCGGCTGGATCTCGAAGATCTGGGAGCCGATGTGGGCGTGCAGGCCGGTCAGCCGGCCCCAGGGGCAGTCCGCCAGCTGTTGCAGCACCTGCGCCAGCTGGTCGGGATCGAAGCCAAACTTGCTGTCGAGGTGACCGGTGCGGATGTACTCGTGGGTGTGGCACTCGATGCCCGGCGTGAAGCGCAGCATCAACTGAACCGGACCGCTGAGGCTTGGAGCCAGCTGGCTGAGCAGTTCGATGTCGCGCCAGTTGTCCAGCACCACCGTGACACCGTGGCGGGCA
This sequence comes from Prochlorococcaceae cyanobacterium, assembly GCA_044347355.1. GTDB lineage: Bacteria > Cyanobacteriota > Cyanobacteriia > PCC-6307 > Cyanobiaceae > NIES-981. The sequence continues at coordinate 3,244 of JBIKUY010000417.1, forward strand.
GCCAGGGCCAGCTCCTCGATGCCCTTGTTATTGCCGTGCAGCACAATCCGCTCAGCCGGCATCCCGCCGCGCAGGGCGGTGAGCAGTTCCCCAGCCGAAACCGCATCCAGCCCCAGTCCCTCCTCGGCCACCAGGGCGGAGATCGCCAGGGAACTGTTGGCCTTGGAGGCGTAAAGAGCCAGGGAGGGGCCTGGGTAGTGGCGCTGCAGTGCCTCGCGGTAGGCACGGCAGCTGGCCCGCAGGGAGGCCTCATCCAGCACGTACAAAGGTGTGCCGTAGGTGCGAGCGAGCTCACTCAGGGTGCAGCCACCGACCTGCAAGCGACCCTCCTCGTCCAGAGCGGTGCTGATCGGCGCCAGGTTGCGATTGGGACTGGCCAGGTCGACACTGGGCTCAAATGGACCTGCATTGCCCAGGCTGGGGGGCTGGCTGGAGATCACCATGGCCGGGGCTGACGGTGCGGGAATCCATGAATGTACGGAATCCAGCAGCACGCTTGCCCGGTTCGAAGCCCTGCACGCGGCGCCACTGGATCGGGCCCAGCTGGAGGACTGCCTGGGTCTCGACCAGCGCTGCTTCGGCGGGCTGTGGAGCCGACAACAGTGGGGCAGGGAACTGGCCGATCCACAACGGCCTGGCCTCGGGCTTTGGCAGGACGGGCGACTGGTGGCCATGGCCTGCGCCTGGTTGATCGTCGATGAGCTGCACATCACCCTGGTGGCGGTGGATCCCACCCGGCGCCGCCTTGGCCTGGCCCAGGGCCTGCTGCGCGCTCTGTTGCAGGTGGGTCTTCAGCTGGGGGCGGCCAAGGCCACCCTGGAGGTGGGCAGCCGCAATCGGGCCGCCCTGGCGCTCTACCGGGCCTTGGGGTTTCAGACAACCGGCGTCCGTCGCGCCTACTACAGCGATGGAGAGGATGCCCTGATCCAATGGCTCGACATCAACGGGAACAGCTGAGGCCGTTCAAGCAGCCGGGAATTCACCGAATCGCACGGGGCTGGATGAGGTGCGGATAACCGGTTTTCCTATCTGGCTCCCACTCAAATCAGCACCATTTCTTTGTAGCGAAACAGCGCTGCGATCCCGCTGCGGCAGCGCGTCTTGCCAGTTCCCACCGCGCTTCACACCCCACCGTCCAACCCTGATAGGTTGGAACCAACGTGCAACAGGCCCCGCCCCATGTTCGAGCGGTTTACCGAGAAGGCCATCAAGGTGATCATGCTGGCCCAAGAGGAGGCTCGCCGCCTCGGGCACAATTTCGTGGGCACCGAGCAAATCCTGTTGGGCCTGATCGGTGAGGGCACCGGCGTTGCCGCCAAGGTGCTCAAGTCGATGGGGGTCAACCTGAAGGATGCCCGGGTTGAGGTGGAGAAGATCATCGGCCGCGGCTCCGGGTTTGTGGCTGTGGAGATCCCCTTCACCCCCCGGGCCAAGCGGGTCCTGGAGCTCTCCCTGGAGGAGGCCCGCCAACTGGGCCACAACTACATCGGCACTGAGCACCTGCTCCTTGGCCTGATCCGCGAGGGCGAGGGCGTCGCAGCCCGCGTCCTGGAAAACCTCGGCGTCGACCTGGCCAAGGTGCGCACCCAGGTGATCCGCATGCTCGGAGAGACGGCTGAAGTGGCCGCGGGCGGTGGCAGTGGCAAGGGGTCCACCAAGACCCCCACCCTCGATGAGTTCGGCAGCAACCTCACCCAGCAGGCCGCCGACGGCAAGCTCGACCCGGTGGTGGGCCGTCAGAACGAGATCGAGCGGGTGATCCAGATCCTCGGCCGTCGCACCAAGAACAACCCTGTGCTGATCGGCGAGCCCGGCGTGGGCAAGACCGCCATCGCCGAGGGGCTGGCCCAGCGGATCAACTCCGGCGATATCCCCGACATCCTTGAGGACAAGCGTGTACTGACCCTGGACATCGGCCTGCTGGTGGCCGGCACCAAGTACCGGGGCGAGTTCGAGGAACGCCTCAAGAAAATCATGGAAGAGATCCGGGGCGCCGGCAACGTGATCCTGGTGATCGACGAGGTGCATACCCTGATCGGCGCCGGTGCCGCAGAAGGGGCCATCGATGCCGCCAACATCCTCAAGCCGGCCCTGGCCCGTGGCGAACTGCAGTGCATCGGCGCCACCACCCTCGACGAGTACCGCAAGCACATCGAGCGTGACGCCGCCCTGGAGCGCCGCTTCCAGCCGGTGATGGTCGGGGAACCCTCAGTGGAGGACACGATCGAGATCCTGCGCGGCCTCAAGGACCGCTACGAGGAGCACCACCGCCTCACCATCGCCGACGAGGCCCTGATCGCCGCCGCCACCCTGGGCGAAC
>JBIKUY010000007.1:0-16321 GCA_044347355.1 Prochlorococcaceae cyanobacterium
TATATATATTGAACTGCGTCGCTCCTGCTGGGCAGAATTAAGCGCATTCCTGCTTTGGGTTGCTATCTATCTGAAATTGCTTTTGCAATCTCCCCAAGCTCATGAATTGATATGTGCCTCTGGTAGCAGGAAAAGTGCATTCTGATGTCATGGCCCATGGACCTTGCGATGATGTCGCTCTTGATTCCTGACTGTATTAACGCCAAGGCGTACCGATGCCGAAGGGCATACCCAGAGAATTCGGCCTTCTCGCGCCGTAGCGACTTAGCGATAATGCCCCCGTATACGCTGTTAGGGCGGTTGCGCACCATCAAGGGTGACGGCAGCCTCTTTTTGTTGAGAGACCATCGCTCCACCCACTCGGGCTTGCGACATAGGGCCACTCGGCTTCCAGTCTTGGTGTTGGGGCCCACCTGTAGTAGCCGGGGGTCGGCCAGAAGCGTGGAGTGGACACTCTCATGAGGCCGCAGCCCAAATGCAGCGACTACTCCGATCACCCACTGCCATTCGTCTTCCAGTTGGTCCACGAAGGCCACGATGGCTTCATCGTCGGGGATGAACCGCGATGCTTCGCCTGCGCTAGCCCTGTACCCCCTGGATGCTTCCCTGGCCTCCCTCGATAGCTCAAAGTCGCCTGCCTCCTTGGCGGCCCTGCTGAGGGCGTTTCCTGCGCGAGATCTTTGGCGGGAGCCAGGGCGATAGCTCTTGATGATGCTTAGTACCTCCGCTCGGTTGAAGGGCCTCTCGGGATCGAGTCGCTTGAGTAGAGACTGATAATCGTTCTTCCAGTCAAAGATCGTGGAGTCGCTCTCCTCCCGGTTGCGGAAGTACCAGAGCCGGACACGTGCCATGACCTCTCTGTTGGTCAAGACGGCCGACTGCTTGGCCTTGGGGCACCACTCGCTCTGGTCCAGCCGGCCTAGGGCGATCTGCGCATCAACCAGGAGCGCGATCCGCTCAACTTCCCGTAACCCCTCGGCGGTGTTGGGGATATGGGGGCTGATGCGCCGGAGGCGACCACCCTCTGAGTACCTGGTGCGAAGGAACCCTCCACCACTTGTTGCCTCGATTCGGGTTCTCTTGCGGGCCTGCCGAAGGGAAAGATTCAACCTTTGTATTTGGTCCATGAGGAGGGAAGGAACGGGCGAGATCCCTCTCCTCTGCCCCACCCTCGCCCCCGGCACGGAGTTGGTGGTGAACCTCTCCGGCCGCGGCGACAAGGACGTCAACACCGTGGCCGAGAAGCTGGGCGGGGCGCTGGGGGGCTGAGGCCCGGGTCGCGCTGGTGATAACTCCTGACCTCCTTCAGTGCTCCGCGGCCCGCGCGAAGGCGTCCACGCTGAGCAGGTCGGCATAGCCCTGGAAGCAGTCCAGGGCCGCGGCATGACGCTGCGGTGATTCCGCCTGGCAGGCATCCGTCAGGCACACCACCCGGTAGCCCCGGTCGGCGGCATCCTTCACCGTGTGGTCGATGCACTGGTCGGTGAGCACACCGATCACCACCAGAGTGCGGATGCCGATGTTGCGAAGCAGGTAGTCGAGGCTGGTGGAACTGAACGGCGAGGAAGAGCTCTTGGGCAACACCAGTTCGTCGGCCAGCGGCGCCAGCTCGGGGATCACCGTGGCAGCCCGGCTGCCGGGGGCAAAGCCCATGCCGCAACGCTTGTAGTCGGCGCTGCGGTCGCGGCCATCGGCGGTGAGGTTGGCGATCACCGTGTGGATCACCTCCAGTCCCGTCGCCCGCGCCACCGCCAGGGCCCGCCGGGCCGCCGGCAGGGTGTGCTCCTGGAAGTGCTGATCGAAGGCCGGGCGCGAGCGGGGCTGGGCATCGCCACAGGTGCCCTGCTGCAGATCCACCAGCAGCAGGGCCATGGCGCCAGGCTGCCACCAGGTGGGCCGGGGGCAGGAATCCATGCAGCGGCAGGCAGGCGGAGCTAATCATGGCGAACCTGCTCCGCCCTGCCCGTGTCGCGTTCGTTGTCGCCGCTGGTCGCCGCCCTGGCGGACCAGGGGGTCCGCTGGGTGGCGATCACCTGGGTGAACCACGCCGGAGCGGCCCTGGTGAAGGTGGTGCCGCTGGCGGGCCTGGATGGAGCGGCGGCGGTGGGGGTGGGTTTCTCGCCGGTGTCGGATGCATTTCGTGCGGATGGCGCCATCGCGGCACACCATGGCCTGGCCCGTCCCGATGGGGACCTGCGTCTGCGGGTTGACGCCGCTGCCCTGGCGCCGCTGGAGCCCGCCAGCGGCTGGGCCTGGGCTCCGGGGGAGCGGTTCGAGCGCTCCGGCCAGCCCTATCCGGGGGACCAGCGCCTGTTCTGTCGCCACCAGATGGAGCAGCTCGCCAGCGCTGGGCTGGCGTTGCGTGCCGGTTTCGAACTGGAGTGGCTGGTGGCCAGCCCCCGCTCCGATGGCACGCCCCATCCGGCCCTGGCCGGCGGCCCCTACGGAGCCGACCGCCTGGTGGAGGGGCTCGACTACGCCACCGCTCTCCTGGAGGCGCTGGAGGCCGCCGGCTTGCCCTGGCTGCAGTTCCACCCGGAGTACGGCGCCGGACAGTTCGAGCTGTCGCTGGCGCCGGGATCGGCCCTGGAGGCTGCCGATCGGCTGGTGCTGGCCAAGCTGCTGATCCAGCGGGTGACGCGCCGCTTCGGCTGGCACTGCAGCTTCAGCCCCAAGCCCAGCCCCGACCGGGTGGGCAATGGCGGCCATCTGCACCTGAGCGTGCAGCGGGATGGGGTCGCGCTGCTCCAGGGCGGCGGCGGACCCGGCGGCCTCTCGGAGGGGGGCTGTGCCGTGCTGGCGGCCCTGCTGCGGGAACTGCCGGCCCTGCTGGCCCTGGCCTGTCCCCTGGAGAGTTCCTACCGGCGCCTGGCGCCGGGTTCCTGGGCGGCGCCGTTTCAGGTGTGGGGGATCGAGAACCGCGAGGCGGCCCTGCGCCTGATCCCCACCGCTGCCGACGGCGCCGCGGCCCACCTCGAACTCAAGGTGGCCGACCTGGCCGCCAATCCCTATCTGCTGCTCGGGGCCGTGCAGGCGGTGGTGCGAGCCGGTCTGGCCGATCCCCTGCCCCTGCCGCCGCCGGTCAGTGGGGATCCCTCCCAGCTGCCGGCCGGCCAGGCGACCCGTCTGCCGGCCAGCCTGGCGGAGGCGTCCGCTGCCTTTGCCTCCAGCGCGGTGTTGCGTTCCAGCCTCGGCCAGGATCTCCACCGGTCCCTGCTCGACAGTCAGGCCGCCGAGGTGGGCCGCTGCGAGGGGCTCACCGACGCGGCCCTGGCCGCTGCGGATGGCTGGTGGCCGCTGGTGGGTGGGCTGGGCTGAGGCGGCGACGGCTCAGCTGCGGCTGCAGCCGGCCCCGGTCAAAGCGGGCCTTCCTCCCAGGCGAAGCGCGGCAGGCGGCGCACTCCTTCCTGCATGCAGCTGGCCCACACCTCCAGGGAGCGGCTGATTTCCGGCGAGCCCTTGTTCAGCTTGATCCGCCGCGAGATCCGCAGCTCGTTGGCGGGCATCAGAGCCAGCTCGAAGGGGGGCCCCACCGTGAGGTTGGAGCGGCGGGTGATCACCTGGGAGATCAGGCAGAGCCGGGCCGCGTCCTCCAGGGAGAGACCGCAGTGCCCCACGAAATCCAGCGGCGGTTTGCCGTATTTGCTCTCGCCGATCTGCAGAAACGGCGTGTCACGGGTGGCCATCACCGCATTCCCCTGGGGGTAGATCAGATAGATCCCATGGGGATCGCCCTGAATCTGGCCACCGAGGATGAAGCTGGCCTGGGCACTTGCCCCGCTCTGGCGCAGCTTCGCCGCGAACTGGTCCTGCACCGCCACGCTGATACGACCGATGTAATCGGCCGCCTCGAACAGGTAGCGGGCGCTCACCAGGTCGGGGCCGGGCGCTGGGGACGGGGCGGCTTCGCTGCCGGCCCGTGAGGTGCCGGCCTCGGCCAGTTCATCCCCCGCCACGCGGGTCTGCAGGGTGCTGGCGGACAGCCCCAGATCACTGCACGGGCCGAAGGCGGAGGTGTGGGTGGCTGTGACCTGCGGTAGGGCCGAGCTGCTGGCCGTGCAGCCCCTGCCGTGGAGGTCCCGCTGAATCCGGTTGAGCACGGCCTGGGTGGTGGCCAGGTTCCCCGCTGCCAGCAGCACGAACAACCGGTCCGGGGCCGGCTCGAACACGTGCATCTTGCTGTAAGTGGAGATGTAGTCCACTCCCGCATTGGTGCGGGAATCGGAGGCGAACACCAGGCCAGCGTCGAGCAGGAAGGCCACGCAGTAGGTCATCGCGTTCCGGAACGGCGGTTGTGGCCCCGCATCAGCTCAGCAGGCGGGAGAGGGTCTGGGCAACCGATTGCACGGCCGCCCGAGCTGTGGCGTAAGCCATGCGCATCGGACCTACCAGGGCCACCTGGCCCACGCCCCCATCACGGCTGTGGTAATCGGCCTGAACAAGGGAGCACTGGTGCAGGGCTTGGTTGGGGTGTTCGGCCCCGATCCAGATCCCCCCCTGCTGCAGCACCTGTTGGGGGGCGCCCTCCACAAGCTCCACCAGTGGACGCAGCGAGGCCGTTTGCCGGAATTCCGGCTGGGCCAGCAGCCCCGCCAGCCCGGTGGCCACCGTGCCCTGGTTGTCCTCCAGTCGGGCCTGATGGTGGCTGGCCAGCCCCTGGCGCAGCACGGACCCGCAGCCACTCAGCTGGGGTGGCAGGTTCGACCAGTCGATGGGGCCTTGGCGCAGCTGTTCCCCCACCCAGCACTCCAGGGCGTCGATGTCGTGGCGGGCCTGCAGGGGGAGGCGCAGGTTGAGGCTGTGGGCCGCCGCGGCATCCCCTACCAGAAACACCAGCAGGCGATCGCCGCTGGCCACCAGCCGCAGCGCCTGCAGGGTGCTCCGCGGTCGCGGGGGCACCGGGCGGGTGATCAGGCTCAGCAGCCCGGTGAGGTCGGCCAGTCGTCGGCTGAGCTGCAGCAGCAGGTCGTCCAGGGCCGCCCACTGCAGGCTGAGGCCGGTGAGTTCGCGGGTGAGCTGCTGGGCGGCGGCACCCGGCGCCGGCAGCAGCTCATCCACGTACAGCCGATAGCCTTGTTGGCTGGGGATGCGGCCCGCCGAGGTGTGCGGCTGGGTGAGCAGCCCCCGCTGCTCCAGGGCCCCCATGGCCGAGCGCACGGTGGCGGGACTGGTCGGCAGCCCGAAGCGGCGCACCAGCGTGTTGCTGCCCACCGGCTCCATGGTGTCCACGTAGTGGCGCACCGCCAGTTGCAGCACCTCCTGTTGCCGACTGGACAGGTGGCGACTGGCGGAGTTGGGCACCGGCAGGGCTAGGACAGAGATGGATCGTAAGCACTTCTTCCCGGATCAGGAGTTTGCCCGGGCCATCCGGGGAGCCCAAGGACCTCCGCAGCCCATGCCGCGCCTAAGGATTCAGTAGCGCGGAACGCTGGCATCCACTTCCACGCTCCAGGCCTCAATGCCCCCGTTCAGGTTCCACACCTGGCTGTAGCCCTGCTGGTCGATCAGCCAGCTGGCGAACTGCCAGCTGCGGATGCCGGCGTGACACAGCACCACGATCGGCCGGTCCCGGTCGAGCAGCGCGGGCAGCTCCGCGAGCCATTCGGCCGAGCGGCTCAGGGGGAGGTGCAGCACCGGGTGGGGCAGCCGGGCCCACTGCAGCTCCTGGTCTTCGCGCACATCCACCAGCTGGAGCGGCGAGCCCTGCTCCAGCCAGCGCTGCAGCTCGGGGGCGCTGATGGTCTGCGGCGTGTTCACGGGTGGACGTCCGATGCAGGATGGGGCCATCCTGCGTTGGCCGCATGAAAGCCCGCCGATTCCTGGCGGTGGTCCTGGCGGTGACCCTGCTCCTGCTGGTTCTGGCCGCCGGCGCCTGGTGGCTGGTCTGGCAGCGCTCCCCCCTGCAGCTGCAGCAGCGGCCGCTCACCCCACCCCGGTCGGCCCGCTTCGTGCCCCGCGATGCGGCCCTCAGCTTCTATCTCCTCAGCGACGCTGAGCAACCCCTGGCCTATGCCCGGGCGGTGGCCCCCCCCCGGCAACGCCGCGAGGCGGGTGAGGCGGTGGCTCGCCTGCGCGACGGCGCCTTCGCCGCCGCAGGCCTCGACTACGCCGGTGAATTGGCCGGTTGGCTCGGTCCGGAGACGGGCCTGTGGGTGCTCGCCGACCAGGGCGGCGAGCCTGGAGGCTGGGTGCTGGCCCTCTCCAGCCGTGACAACGACGGCGCCCGCCGCTTTCTGCAACGGTTCTGGCAGACCCGCAGTCTGGCCGGCACCGAGCTGCAGATCAGCAGCTACCGCGGCATGGGGGTGATCAGTGGCCGCGGCGCCCTGGTGGGCCGGCAGCCGATCCCCCTGGCCACGGCCCTGATCGATGACGACCTGGTGCTGCTGGCGTCCGGACGGGGGGCCCTGGAGCAGGCCCTCGATGTGTCGCAGATCGAGGCCCTCAACCAGGCCGCCGACCCGCTGCTGCAGCGTCGCTTGGATCGGCTGGGCCGGGGCATGGCTGTGCTGGTGGCCCGTCCTGGCGCCCTCCAAACCTGGCTGGGGGGCAATGTCCTGCCCCTGCCCGGGGAGGGGCTGGTGGCGGTGTTGCGCCCCGAGGGCCGGGAGCTGGTGCTGGATGGCTGGCTGGAGTCCGGCCAGGCCCTAGAGCCTGAGCAGCCCCTGCCGCTTCCGGCCGGCGCGGATGGCCAGGCCCTGTTGGCGGCCCTGCAGGGCGAGGCGGTTCAGCTGGCCCTGCTCCAGGACCCTGCCCAGTGGCCGGACCAATGGCACCCCCTGCTCCAGGCCCTGCTGGGTCCGGCTGGCCGAAACGAGGCCACGCCGCTGCCCTCCCTGCTGCTGGGCGCAGCCCAGGGGCCGGTGCTCTGGCGCCAGAACGGCGAGGGCTGGCTGCTGGGCAGCGGGCCGGATCAGCCAGCGCCGGCCGCCCTGGCCGAGCGCCTGCAGGCCCTGGACCTTGTGGCATCCCCCCTCGAGCTGGAGGGTCAGCCCCTGCAGGTGTGGACCCGGCTGCAGGCGCCAACGGCGCAGCGGCGCCGGGCCGGTGCCGCTGCGCCGTTGGCGGTGACCCTGGCGGCGGCGCGCAGCGAACAGGCCGGTTGGGCCTGGTGGTCGGATTCCCTGGAGGCCCTGGCCCAGCAACAGCGCGGCCGCCGCCAGCCCACGGCTCTGATCCACCGGCTTCACGACCTGGCCCTGCCCCAGGCTGTGCTGCAGTGGGCGGCCACCGGCCAGCCAGCCCAGGACATGCTGCGCCACTGGAGCGGCTGGAGGCTGCTCGCGGCCATGGCCGGCCAGGACTTGAGCGAGCCGGTTGGCGCGGTGGCCCTGGCCGTGCAGCCCGACGCCGATGGGCTGCGCTGGCGGGCCCGCATCGCCTATGACAGCTGATGGACGGTCCACAGGAGATGGCCCCGCGCGAACTGCTGCTGTTGCGCCATGGCATCGCCGAAGAGCGCGCTCCCGGTTTGCCGGATGATCAACGGGCACTGACGGCGATGGGCCGGCAGCGCACTGCCGCTGTGCTGGAGCGGCTGGTCCAGCTCAACCTCCAGTGCCAGCAGCTCTACAGCAGTCCCTTGCGACGGGCCCGTGAGACCGCCGAACTGGCTGTGGTGGCAGGCCTGGCCCCGGCTGTCCAGCTTGCCGATGGCCTGGCGCCCGAGGGAGACCCCTGGCCCCTGCTGCACTGGCCCGCCGGCGTGCAGCGCCTGGCCCTGGTGGGCCATGAACCCGATCTGGGGGCCCTGGCCGCGGCACTAATCGGGGCGCCGCCGTCGGCCCTGGTGCTCAAGAAGGCCGGCATCGTGCTGCTGCAGATCACCGCCCTCAGCCCCCGGCCCCGGGCCCGGCTGCGGCTGTTGCTCGGGCCGGCCCAGGTGCTGGCCGGCAGCTAGCGCTACGGCGCAATGGCAACCGGCAGCCCTAGGTTCAGCCCAGCAATCTGTGTCGGCATGGCCGTGAGTGGCACCTCCAACACGCCAGAAACACCATTGTTCCGGCCTGGCCTGGAGGGCATCCCGGCTACCCAGTCGTCGATCTGTGACATCGACGGCCAGCGGGGGTACCTCACCTACCGCGGCTTTGACGCCGCCAGCCTGGCTGCCAACAGCACCTTTCTGGAGACGGCCTATCTGCTGATCTGGGGCGAACTGCCCTCCGCAGACAAGCTGCGCGAATTTGAGCAAGAGGTGCAGATGCACCGGCGGGTGAGCTTCCGCATCCGCGACATGATGAAAAGCTTCCCCTCCCAGGGGCACCCGATGGACGCGCTGCAGGCCAGCGCTGCGTCACTCGGGCTCTTCTATTCCCGCCGGGCCCTCGACAACCCCGAATACATCTATTCGGCGGTGATCCGATTGCTGGCCAAGATCCCCACGATGGTGGCGGCCTTCCAGCTGATCCGCAAAGGCCAGGATCCGATCCAGCCCCGCGACGACCTGCCGTACGCCGCCAACTTCCTCTACATGCTCACCGAGCGGGAACCCGATCCCCTGGCGGCCCGCATCTTTGACGCCTGCCTGATCCTGCACGCCGAGCACAGCCTCAACGCCAGCACCTTCAGCGCCCGGGTCACCGCCAGCACCCTCACCGACCCCTACGCCGTGGTGGCCTCAGCCGTGGGCACCCTGGCCGGGCCACTGCACGGCGGCGCCAACGAGGACGTGCTCACCATGCTCGAAGAGATCGGTAGTGCCGATGCGGTGGAACTCTGGCTCGACCGGGCCATCGCCAATCGCCAGAAGATCATGGGCTTCGGTCACCGGGAGTACAAGGTGAAGGACCCCCGAGCGGTGATCCTCCAGCGCCTGGCGGAGGAGCTGTTCGACAGCTTCGGCCACGACCCGATGTACGACCTCGCCCGGCAGCTGGAGGAGCAGGCCGCCAGCAGGCTCGGCCCGAAGGGCATCTATCCCAACGTGGACTTCTACTCCGGCCTTGTGTACCGCAAGCTCGGCATCCCCTGCGACCTGTTCACGCCGATCTTTGCGATTGCCCGCACGGCCGGCTGGCTGGCCCACTGGAAGGAGCAGCTTGGGGCCAACCGGATCTTCCGGCCCTCCCAGATCTACACGGGTTCGCCCCTGCGCGACTGGGTGCCGCTGGAAGACCGCTAAGTTTCCCCTGATCTGCGTTGCCGTCATGCTGAGCACCACGGCCCCGGGGGCCGCTTCTGGCCTGGATCTCCAGGCCAGCGTTGAAGCCGCTCTCCAGGGAGTCGGCCTGAGCGCCGGAGCGGCCCACCTGCTCTGGCTCCCGCTGCCAATGGTGCTGGTGCTGGTCGCCGCCGTGGTGGGGGTGCTGGTGAACGTGTGGCTGGAGCGCAAGATTTCCGCCGCCGTGCAGCAGCGCATCGGCCCCGAATACGCCGGCGCGCTGGGCATCCTCCAGCCAATGGCCGATGGCCTCAAGCTGGTGTTCAAGGAGGACATCATTCCCGCCCGGGCCGACGGCCTGCTGTTCACCCTGGGGCCGGTGCTGGTGCTGATCCCCGTGATCCTCAGCTGGCTGGTGGTGCCCTTCGGCCAGAACCTGCTGATCAGCAATGTGGGCGTGGGCATCTTCCTGTGGATTTCCCTCAGCAGCATCCAGCCGATCGGGCTGCTGATGAGCGGGTATGCCTCCAATAACAAATATTCGCTTCTGGGTGGCCTGCGGGCCGCGGCCCAGTCGATCAGCTACGAGATCCCCCTGGCCCTGGCGGTGCTGGCGGTGGTGATGATGAGCAACTCGCTCAGCACCGTCGACATCGTCAACCAGCAGACCGGTGCAGGCATCCTCAGCTGGAACATCTGGCGCCAGCCCGTGGGCTTCGTGATTTTCTGGATCTGCGCCCTGGCCGAATGCGAGCGTCTGCCCTTCGACCTTCCCGAAGCCGAGGAGGAGCTGGTGGCCGGCTACCAGACCGAGTACTCCGGCATGAAGTTCGCCCTGTTCTATCTGGGCAGCTACATCAACCTGGTGCTCTCGGCCCTGCTGGTGGCGGTGCTGTATCTGGGCGGCTGGGGGTTTCCCCTGCCGGTGGAGTGGCTGGCCGGCTGGCTCGGCCAGCCGATCGATGCGCCGGTGGTGCAGGTGATCACTGGCTCGGTGGGCATTGTGATGACCGTGCTCAAGGCCTACCTGCTCGTGTTCTTCGCCATCCTGCTGCGCTGGACCACCCCGCGGGTTCGCATCGACCAGCTGCTCGATCTGGGCTGGAAGTTCCTGTTGCCGATCGCCTTGGTGAACCTGCTGGTCACCGCTGGCCTCAAATTGGCCTTCCCCGCTTTCTTCGGCGGTTGAGGACAGCTGCGGCCAGCTGCCTGCCCCGCCCGCCATCATGGTCTGGCGGTCGCGACCAGCCCCAAGTCCCGTTCCGCCATCCGCTTCCCCCGCCTCTCCGCTGAGCCAGTTCCATGTTCGGGTTCCTCAAAAAAGTCGGCGACTACACCCGCGATGCGGTGAGTGCGGCCAATTACATGGGCCAGGGTCTGGCTGTCACCTTCGACCACCTGCGCCGCCGTCCCGTCACGGTGCAGTACCCCTACGAGAAGCTGATTCCCTCCGAGCGCTATCGGGGCCGTATCCACTACGAGTTCGATAAGTGCATCGCCTGCGAGGTGTGCGTGCGGGTGTGCCCGATCAACCTGCCGGTGGTGGACTGGGTGATGAACAAGGCCACCAAGAAGAAGGAACTGCGCAATTACTCGATCGATTTCGGGGTGTGCATCTTCTGCGGCAACTGTGTGGAGTATTGCCCCACCAACTGTCTGTCGATGACCGAGGAATACGAGCTCTCGGCCTTCGATCGCCACAGCCTCAACTACGACAACATCGCCCTGGGCCGCCTGCCCACCAGCGTGACCAGCGATCCTGCGGTGTTTGCCCTGCGGGAGCTCGCCTATCTGCCCAAGGGTGAAATGGATCCCCATGGCGTGCCGGATACCGCCCCCCGGGCGGGCAGACTGCCCGAGCAGGTGCTAGAGACCCTGCCCAAGTCCGAAACTGCCACGGCTGCCAAGCCCGCAGCAGTACCCACCCAGGAGAAGGCCTGATGACCATCGCCTCCACCACTCAGCTGATCTGCTTCGCGGTGCTCTCCGCCACCGTTGTGCTGGGTGCCATCGGGGTGGTGCTGCTGCCCAACATCGTGTATTCCGCTTTCCTGCTCGGTGGGGTGTTCCTCTCGGTTGCGGGTCTCTATCTGCTGCTCAATGCCAGTTTTGTAGCCGCCGCCCAGGTGCTGGTGTACGTGGGTGCGGTGAACGTGCTGATCCTGTTCGCGATCATGCTCGTGAACAAGCGGGAAGACCTCTCGGCGATTCCTGGCCTGGCGGTGCGGCGTCTGCTTTCTGGCCTGGTGTGTGGCGGCCTGTTCGCCTTGTTGCTGCGGGTCGCGTTCACCACCCCATGGGCCCTACCTGGCCCTCAGTCCGTTGGTGAGGAAGCCACGATCCGCATCGGCGAGCATCTGTTCTCCGACTATCTCTTACCCTTCGAACTCGCTTCGGTGCTGCTGCTGATGGCCATGATCGGTGCGATTGTGCTGGCCCGCCGTGACGTTCTCAGCAGCGACATCGGCACCGGTGAGGCGGTGGATCAGGGGCTGATCGAAAAGGCCCGCACCCCCTTGCTTCTCGAAACGCCCGCCTCCCAGCGATAACCCGCCTCCCAGAGCTCACTGCCATGGACTCCCTCAACCTTTCGCTTTCCAGCGGCATCCCTCTGCAGGCCTATCTGGTGCTCGCAGCCTCCCTGTTTTGTACGGGGGTGTGGGGACTGATCAACAGCCGCAATGCGGTACGCGTGTTGATGAGCATCGAGCTGATGCTGAATGGTGTGAACATCAACCTGATGGCCTTCTCCAGTTATCTGGATGGTCAGCTGATCCGCGGTCAAGTGTTCGCTATCTTCGTGATCACTGTGGCTGCTGCGGAGGCCGCAGTGGGCCTGGCGATCCTGCTTTCGCTCTATCGCAACCGGGAAACCGTGGATATGGAGCGCTTCAATCTCCTGCGCTGGTAAACCACGATGCGGCTGGAGCGGGTCTGGCTGATCGCACGCTCCGGCAGCCAGGCGGCCCAACGCCAGGCCCGGCGCTGCGCGGCAGATCTCCGGCAACTCGGCATCGCTGTGGTCACCGCCACCAGTGGCCTGGCCCGTGATCCCTACCCTGGCCTACTGGCCAGTGAGGATCAGCTGCCGGATCTGGCATTAGTGCTGGGGGGGGACGGCACCGTGCTGGGGGCGGCCCGTCACCTGGCCCCGCTGCAGGTGCCGATTCTCAGCTTCAACGTGGGAGGCCACCTCGGCTTTCTCACCCATGAGCGCAGCTTGCTGAAATTGGCTGGGGAGAGCGGCGAAAGCCTCTGGCAGCGCCTGCAGCACGACCGCTTCGCCCTGGAGCGAAGAATGATGCTGGAAGCGCGGATCGACCGGGGGGATGGTCTGGATGAGGGGAGCGGATCCTTTCTGGCACTGAATGATTTTTATTTCCGCCCAGGCCTCGATGAGCTCTCATCCACCTGTGTACTGGAGCTGGAGATCGACGGCGAAGTGGTGGACCAGTACCGCGGCGATGGCTTGATCGTGGCTACTCCTACGGGCTCAACCGGCTATGCGATGGCCGCTGGTGGCCCGATCCTCCATCCAGGGTTGGAGGGGATTGTGGTCAACCCCATTTGTCCGATGAGTCTCTCCAGCCGTGCTGTGGTGGTGCCGCCGCGGGCCCAGCTCTGCCTTTGGCCCCTTGGGGAATCCAGCCGCCGGGTGAAACTCTGGCAGGACGGGGTGCAGGCCACCACGCTTGAGCCCGGCGACCGGGCGCTGGTGCAGCGCAGCCGCCATGCCGCCCTCCTGGTAACCCTGGAGCATTCCCCCTCCTACTACCGAACCCTCACCCACAAGCTGCACTGGGCTGGCAGTCTGGTGGCCGCGGAGCCATCGCACAATTGAATGCTGGCCAACCGCTTAGGCACCCTGGTGATGCTTCTGGAACGCAATGGGTCTGGAGATTGAGCGACGTTTTCTGGTGGTCAGCCCGGCCTGGCGTCGCCATGTGTCCTGGCAGCGCCAGTTGCAGCAGGGCTACCTCAGCCAGGCCGGCGGTGGCCTCACTCTGCGGGTGCGGATCAGCAGCGCTCCGCCCCAACCGGCTGCGTCTTGGCTCACCCTGAAGGCGCCGCCGCCGCACAGCCACGCAGGTCCGGATGGGCTGGTGCGCCAGGAGTTTGAGTATCCCATTCCCCTCGAGGATGCCCAGGCCCTGCTGGCCCTCACCACCCAGCAGGTGAGCAAGCAGCGCTATGGCCTGGCCCTCGACGGGGGCGACTGGGTGGTGGATGTGTTTCAGGGGGCGAACCATCCCCTGGTGGTGGCTGAAGTGGAGTTGGATCACGCTGAACAGTCGCTGGTGCTGCCCAGCTGGTGTGGTCTGGAACTCACCGGCCGTCACGAGCTCAGCAATGCGGCGCTCGCTGATAGACCCTTCAGTTGCTGGGCCGCCGAACAGCGGCAACCGCTGCTGAACGCTCTGCAGATCCTGGAGTGAAAGCGGCACGCCAGGTTCTAGGCTGAAGCTGAAATTTTTCTGCAGATTTTCTGCTCCGCCTTTGACCGGCCTCTACGACAACCAGGGCGTGCTTCGCTTTGCCGGCCGGGATCGTGCCGATTGCCTGGCTTATGCGGAGTTGTTCGGCCTTGACCCGCTGGTCTGCTCGATCACCGCCCTCGTTCCCGTTGCCACCGCAGCCGGTGGCTCAGCCGAACCGACTGGACTCGCCGCCATGGCCTGAACCAGGCTGGGCGGAATCCTCCAACGCACAACAATTGAAGCCATCTCGGCAGATCTTGCCGTGATCCATCGCCCAGTTCAGGAGAGCCACCCGGTTCTTCGCCCCTGTCTTGGTGAAGATGTTGCTCACATGGTTGTCCACAGTGCGCTTGCTGATCGTGAGCGTCGAAGCGATTTCCTGGTTGGTGAGCCCCTGGGCCACCAGCTCAATGATCTCCAGCTCACGTTCCGAGAGATCACGCTCAGGACTTGTGCCCGTACCCATACCCTGTTCCCCTCTCCGGATAACCACGGCGTGACGTTGGAGTAGCAGGGCAGTCGGGACTACTACTGCCTCAATCACTCTAGGCAGAAGGAGGCCCATGCATGATGGGTCTGCCCAGAGGAGATGGCTTGCTGCTTCATCAGGCTCTCACCAGCGGTCGCATCGCCATCACGGCGGAAGTCACGCCGCCCAGAGGTGGTGATCCGGCACGCACGTTGCAGGCGGCCGAGTGTCTGCGGGGCCGGGTGCACGCCATCAACGTGACCGATGGCAGCCGGGCTGTGATGCGGATGAGCAGCCTGGCGATGTGCAAGCTGCTGCTTGATCAGGGCTTTGAGCCGGTGCTGCAGCTCACCTGTCGTGATCGCAACCGCATTGCCCTGCAGGCTGAATTGCTGGGGGCCCACGCCCTTGGTCTGCGCAACCTGCTTTGCCTCACCGGTGATCCGGTGCGGGCTGGCGATCAGCCCGCCGCCCGTGCCGTCAACGAGCTGGAATCGGTGCGGCTGCTGCAGTTGGTGGAGGCCCTCAACGAAGGGCGCGATCCGGTGAAGGGAGTGCTGCCCGATGGGGGCACGGCCTTTTTTGCCGGGGCGGCTGCCGATCCCCAATCCCCCAGCTGGAGCGGCCTCCGATCCCGGTTGCGGCGCAAGCAGGCTGCCGGTGCCCGCTTCATCCAAACCCAGATGGTCACCGATGGCGATGCCCTGCGCCGCTTTGTCGACGAGATCGCAGGACCCCTCGGCCTGCCTGTGCTGGCTGGCGTGTTTCTGTTGAAATCAGCCCGTAATGCGGAGTTCATCAATCGGGTGGTGCCCGGAGCCAACATTCCTCAAGGCCTGATCGACCGGCTGGCGGCAGCGGCTGATCCAGCCTCTGAGGGCGTGGCCATTGCCGCAGAGCAGGTGACTGATTACATCAAGATTGCCCAGGGGGCCCACCTGATGGCGATCAAGGCAGAGGAACGAATTCCCCAAATCCTTGAGCGTGCTGGACTGGAGTCGCTGCAAGGCATAGGAGGGGTGGATCCCTCCCATCAGCCAAGCGCCCTCAGCTCGACTGGCTGATGGCCAGATCACTGCCGAGGAGCTCGGCAAGGGCCTTCTGTTGGGGTGATGGTGACACCACATCCTGGCGGCGAGCATCTGTGATTAACCAGTCGAGAGCGGCTTCCTGCAGGTCGAAATGGTCGCCATTCCGGTCGACGCAGTAACGGCCGAACACCAGTTTCTCCACCAGGCGCACGCCAGGACCGATGCGGGAGTAGTCGAAGATGATGGAATTGTCGATTGTGGCGTTTTCGCAGATGTGACAGCTCGGACCAATCATGGTCGGGCCGATGATGGTGGCGCCGTCTTCAATCTTGGTCATGCCACCCACGTACACAGGTCCCTGAACCTTGATCTTCTCCCAGTTGGCAGCAACGTTCAGGCCGGTGTAAACACCTGGTCTTACTTCTTTGCCTGGAATCTGCACCTGACGCACCTGGCCCTGTAAAACACTGCGGATGGCCTGCCAGTAGTCGGGAACTTTGCCGATGTCAACCCATTCGAATTCCATCGGCAGGGCATAGAAGGAGGCCCCTGATTCCACCAGTTTGGGGAATAGATCAGAGCCGATATCAAATGGCACATCGCTTGGCACATAGTCGAGGACTTCAGGCTCAAAGATGTAGATGCCAGTGTTGATCATGTCGCTGGCAGCATCGGCGAGTTCTGGCTTCTCCTGGAATGAGCGCACCCTTCCGTCGCTATCGGTCACCACGACCCCGTAGCTGCTCACCTGTTCCTTGGGAACTCGCTTGGTGATCAGGCTGGCCAGGGCGCCTTTCTCGCGGTGGCGCCGCACGGCTTCACTGAGATCCAGATCGATTAAAGCATCGCCGCAGAGCACAACGAAAGTATCGTCGAAAAACCGTTGGAAATTCTGAATCTTTTTCAGGCCACCGGCAGAGCCCAGGGCGTCGCCGATTAGTTCACCGTCTTCAATGCGTCCTTCGAAGCTATAGGCAATCTCTACGCCAAAGCGTTGGCCATCGCGGAAATAGTTTTCAATTTCCTCAGCCAGGTGGGACACGTTCACCATCACTTCGGTGAAGCCGTGTTCCCGCAGGAGTTCAAGCAGAAACTCCATCACAGGTTTCTGCATGATGGGGATCATCGGCTTGGGGATGGTGTGCGTGATCGGTCGCACCCTTGTACCCTTGCCGGCCGCCAGGATCATCGCCTTCATCGGCGTTATCTCACATCGGTCGGGGAGACCAGCTTAGTCGGCTTT
>JBIKUY010000335.1:0-3034 GCA_044347355.1 Prochlorococcaceae cyanobacterium
CCTCACGGCCATACCCAACGGCGCTAGGTCGCTTCCATCGCTGCTGCTGCTGTTCTCTGATGCGGCGAGCGAGCGCAGTTGCAGGGGACCGAACAGGCCACCCGTTTGCTCCAGCTCCAGCCTGCCCTGATGGCAGAGGAACAGCAGCGCCCAGAACACCCCCACCCGGTCGCTGTCCAGATCCTCTCCGGCCTCACCGCCCGCCACGGCTGCGCCCCAGGCCTGAACCAGCGATTCAAACGACACCCAACGTTCCGCCGCTGGCCAGTCCCGTAGAAAACCGCTGAGGGCTGCTGTGGTTTCCGGCAGTTTCTCCCGATGGGCCAGGTTGGCTACCTGTTCCATGGCCGCGCGCTCACTGAAGCGGCGGGGGCGCTGCCGCTTGTGCCCCTGGTGTCCTTCCTGTTCCAGCCGTTCGGCGATGTCCTCGAGCTGTTGGATCAATTCGCCCAGGGTCACCGGCCGCTGCAGGGGTGGCGGCGCCACGGGCCTCCGCCAGAGGTGGCGTTCCGGGCGACGCGGCAGCATCAGGGACGGATCGGCCATCCAGCCGTCCCTATCCCCGTCGCGATCGGCGTCGAAGGCGTCCTCCAACAGGGGCTCAGGCGGCAGGGTGCTGGCCTCCAACAACTCCGCCTTCAGACTCACCAGCACGGAAGCGGCCAGAAAGGCCTCGCTGGTCTCAGCCAAATCCTGCTCGTAACTGCCGCCTACGGCCTTTGCCAGCCGTGGCACGGTGATGCGCTGGTGTAGCTGGTCGAGAAAGCCATCGACCACGGCGATCACATCCACATCCCAGGGATCGAGATCACCCCGTTCGGCGGCGTCCTGGAGAAGTCGGATGGCGAGCCTGGCGCCGCCTTGGGTCAAGGGATGCAAACACAACGGGGCTCCCGGCCAAACTACCGGCCTCCGCCGGTCTGCACCAGTGCACTGGCACGGGCCCTTCAGCTTGGCTCTGCCGAGCTCTGGCCAGCCGCTGGCAGCAGACCGAGCTGGGCATCCACCGTGGCCCGGTAGCGCTGCAAGTCGTTCTCCAGCTCTTGGATCCGCACCTGTTGGGCTTCGATTGCCCCCTGGTTCTGGAGGGTTTCCACCTTCTTCACCACCCCGGTCCAAACCGCGAACACCCAGGCGGCTGTGGCGCCGATGCCCCCTACCACCAACAGCAGGGCGGCCAGGGGCATGGTGGCCTGCAGGCCCGGCAGGAAGTGAACGGTGGTGGCTGCCGTGTTCTCCAGGGTGAACATCACCATGGCCAGGCCGAAACTGAAGATCAGCAGGAAGTTGATCTGTTTCATGCGTCAGGAGCTCCGAACGCTTCGCCCCAGAGCGTAGGTCGGCTGGATCAACCCGGCAGGGCTGGGGCCTGCAGGCTGGCCTGGCGTATCAGGTTGCTGCCCGGCGTGGGGATCACCCGGCCCATGGCGCTGATCTCGCGCTGCACCAGGGCCTCGATCGAAGCCCGGTAGGTGTCGGTCATGATGCGTGGGTAGAGACCGATGCCGATGATCGGCACCAGCAGGCAGCTGATCACATAGATCTCGCGGGGCTCAGCATCCACCAGGTGGGTGTGGGAGGCCAGTTCGCGATTCTCCTTGCCAAAGAAAATCTCCCTCAGCATCGAGAGCAAGTAGATCGGCGTGAGAACGACGCCTACAGCCGCGAGGATCGATATCACCACCCGGAAGCTAAGGGTGTAGGCCTCACTGGTGGCAAAGCCCACGAACACCATCAGCTCGCTAACGAAGCCGCTCATGCCTGGCAGGGCGAGGGATGCCAGGGAACAGATTGTCCAGAGGGCGAACATCTTGCGCATCTTCTGGCCCACGCCCCCCATCTCATCAAGCAGGAGGGTATGGGTGCGGTCGTAGGTGGCGCCCACCAGGAAGAACAGGCTGGCCCCTATCAGGCCATGGCTGATCATCTGCAGCATGGCCCCGCTTGTGCCCAGGGCACTGAAACTACCGATGCCGATTAGCACGAAGCCCATGTGGCTGATCGAGCTGTAGGCGATCTTGCGCTTGAGGTTCCGCTGGGCGAAGGACGTGAGCGCCGCGTAGATGATGTTCACCACCCCCAGCACCACCAGCAGGGGCGCAAACTGGGCATGGGCGGCCGGTAGCAACTGCACGTTGAACCGGAGCAGCGCATAGCCTCCCATTTTCAGCAGGATCCCGGCCAGCAGCATGTGAACTGGGGCTGTGGCTTCGCCGTGGGCATCGGGCAACCAGGTGTGCAGCGGCACGATCGGCAGCTTCACGCCGAAGGCAATCAGCAGGCCTGCGTAGCAGAGGAGCTGGAACTTCACGGGGAAGTCCTTGGCCATCAGAACCGAATATTCAAAGCTCGTGTTGCCCCCGAAGAAGGCCATGGCCAGGCCCACGATCAGGATGAACAGCGAGCTTCCGGCGGTGTAGAGGATGAATTTGGTGGCGGCGTACTGGCGCTTCTTGCCGCCCCAGATGGCCAGGAGAAGGTACACAGGGATCAGCTCCAGCTCCCAGGCCAGGAAGAACAGCAGCATGTCTTGCACCGCGAACACGGCGATTTGACCGCCGTCCATGGCCAGCAGCAGGAAGTAAAACAACTTCGGCTTGAAACTCACCGGCCATGCCGCCAGGGCCGCCAGGGCTGTGATGAAACTGGTCAGCAGGATCAGTGGCATCGACAGGCCGTCAGCTCCCACCGACCAGGCCAGGCCCAAGCTCGGCAGCCACTCCACCCGCTCCACCAGCTGCAGGCCCTCAACCGAGGGGTCGTAGCCATTGAGGTAGCCACCCACCGTGAGCAGGAAGGTGGTGAGCGCGATCCCCAGGGCAAACCAGCGCACCTGGCGGCCGTCGCCCTTGTCGGGGACGAACGGGATCATGAGGGCAGCCCCGATCGGGAACAGGATCGAGGCGCTCAGCCAGGGAAAGGCCACGAATGCATGCACCAATGGCTGGAGTGTAGAAATACCTGCCGGTGTGCTCCCCACCAGGTTCGGGGAGTCACACAGTCCGTAGTGGCCTTGGCTGGGATGGCTCTGGCG
>JBIKUY010000145.1:0-5458 GCA_044347355.1 Prochlorococcaceae cyanobacterium
AATCCTTAAATCTGCCCGAATCGGCCAGCCTGAGAGCGTTTGCGGGGATGACCGGAGGGCGACCTGAGGGCTAGGGTTGCGAATCTTCACCCTGCCGGCATTTCGCCCATGCCCTCTGCGGACATGTCGACCTCGCCGGCCGATCCCAAGGCCACCCTCTTGGTGGTAGACGACGAGGCCGCGGTGCGGCGCGTGCTGGTGATGCGCCTGCAGCTGGCGGGCTATCGGGTGATCTGCGCGGAGGACGGCGAAGAGGCCCTCACCCTTTTCCACCAGGAACAGCCCGATCTGGTGGTGCTGGATGTGATGCTGCCCAAGCTTGACGGCTTCGCCGTGTGCAGGCGGCTGCGGGCGGAATCCTGCGTACCGATCATCTTTCTCTCGGCCCTCGATGCGATTGCCGAGCGGGTTTCCGGCCTGGATTTGGGCGCTGACGACTACCTGCCCAAGCCCTTTAGCCCCAAGGAACTTGAAGCCCGCATCGCCACCATCCTGCGCCGGGTAGGCCGGGGTTCGGCCAGCAGTGAGCCACGGGAGGTGCCCACTGGCAGCGGTGTGCTTCGGGTGGGCGATCTGGTGGTGGACACCAACCGCCGCCAGGTCACCCGCGATGGGGAGCGCATTGCGCTCACGTACACCGAGTTCAGCCTGCTGGAACTGTTGTTTCGCGAGCCCGGCCGGGTGGTGCCGCGGGCTGAAATCCTTGAGCAGCTCTGGGGCTATCCGCCGCGCCGCGCCGCCGATCTGCGGGTGGTGGATGTGTATGTGGCCCGGCTGCGGGGCAAGCTCGAGCCCGACCCCCGCAATCCCGAGCTGATCCTCACCGTGCGGGGCACAGGGTATGCCTCCCAGCGCATGGGGGATGGCGGTATGGCCGCTAGCGCTGCCGGTTGAAGCGGCTTGGCGCAGGACCGTGCTCCTGCAGGATGGCCGGCAGCTGAGCTGAACCGGTCCCTTGTCTGAGCTGCGCGAGACCCGCCTGGAGAAAGGTAAGGCCCTGGCGGCTTTGGGGCAGGGGCCCTATGCCGTGCGCTTTGAGCCCAGCCACCGCCACGCCGAGCTGCAGGCGGCCCACGCCGACCTGGCCAACGGTGAGGAGCGTGATCTGGCGGTGGCCGTGGCTGGCCGGGTGATGACTCGGCGGGTGATGGGCAAGCTAGCCTTCTTCACCTTGGCCGATGAGAGCGGCCCGATTCAGCTGTTTATCGAGAAGGCCACCCTGGCGGCCTCGATGCAGGACGATAACGAGGCCTTCGCCCATATCACTTCCCTGGTGGATGCCGGTGACCTGATCGGCGTGGAGGGCACCCTGCGCCGTACCGACCGCGGCGAGCTGTCGGTGAAGGTGCGGCGCTGGCAGATGCTCAGCAAATCCCTGCAACCCCTGCCCGATAAGTGGCATGGCCTGGCGGACGTGGAAAAGCGCTACCGCCAGCGCTACCTCGACCTGATCGTGTCGCCCCACACCCGCGAGACCTTCCGGCGCAGGGCCCTCGCGGTGAGCACGATGCGCCGCTGGCTGGATGAGCGCGGTTTCCTGGAGATCGAGACACCGGTGCTGCAGAGCACCCCCGGCGGTGCCGATGCCCGGCCGTTCGAAACCCACCACAACGCCCTCGACCTACCCCTCACCCTGCGCATCGCCACAGAGCTGCACCTCAAGCGGCTGGTGGTGGGTGGCTTCGAGCGGGTGTACGAGCTGGGCCGCATCTTCCGCAACGAGGGGGTGAGCACCCGCCACAACCCCGAGTTCACCTCGGTGGAGATCTACCAGGCCTACGCCGATTACGGCGACATGATGAATCTCACCGAGCAGCTGATTGCTTACGTGTGCCAGCAGGTGTGTGGCAGCACCAGGATCAGTTATCAGGGCACGGAGATTGATCTGGCGCCCCCCTGGCGTCGCGCCACGATGCACGAGCTGGTGCAGCAAGCTACGGGCCTGGATTTCAGTGCCTTCTCCTCCCGGGAGGAGGCCGCTGTGGCGATGGCAGCCCAGGGGCTTGCGGTGCCGGATCTCGCGGATTCGGTGGGCAGGTTGTTGGTGGAGGCCTTCGAGCAGCGGGTGGAGGCCGATCTGATCCAGCCCACCTTCGTGATCGATTACCCAGTGGAGAACTCGCCCCTGGCCCGTGCCCACCGCAGCAAACCCGGCCTGGTGGAGCGCTTCGAGCTGTTCATCGTGGGCCGCGAGACCGCCAACGCCTTCAGCGAACTGATCGATCCAGTCGACCAGCGCCAGCGCCTGGAGGCCCAGCAGGCCCGCAAGGCCGCCGGCGACGATGAGGCCCAGCAGGTCGACGACGACTTCCTGCATGCTCTGGAGGTGGGGATGCCCCCCACCGGCGGCCTGGGAATCGGCATCGATCGGCTGGTGATGCTGCTCACCGACAGCGCCTCGATCCGCGACGTGATCGCCTTCCCGCTGCTGCGGCCGGAGCCAAGGGAGGCTCCCAGCGGTGGCTGAGGGGCGCAATGAGATAATGGTCTGGCTAGGCAATTTCCCCCACCCGGGGCAAGGATCCCATGAGCGGCGAGCGCGTCGGATTTCGCTTTCAGCACGCAGACGCGGTGGTGAAGCGCAACCCCCAGGGTCGTTCCCGCCGAGGCTGGGTGATGGAGCCGGTGGAGCAGACCACCAGCCGCGGCACCAAGATGCCCGCTTACCGCATTCGCTGGCGCGACAGTGAGCGCCCTGAGATCGTGCTGCAGCACATGCTGATCGCTGATCCCGATCCCACTCCCCCGCCGGAAGGTGTGAGCCTTGTGCCGCCAGCCCCGAAGGCCTGAGCTCCTTCAGTTTGTGCCGTTGGTGGCCCGATGGCGCCGGCGCAGCTCCTCCAGCTCCTGTTCCGACTCAAACGTGGACCAGGCTGTTTCAAGATCCTCCTCGTCAGTGTCTGCCGCCCCCGCCTCCCCTGGTGGAGTGCTGCATTCAGCACTGCCAGGGCTAGTTCCGCCGGCTAGCTCGTCGAGCTCTTGCTCCACCTGGCGGTAATCGTCGCCCAGCTGCCCCAGTGCCTGCCAGCGGTCGCGGCCCCGGGCCATCAGCTCGGCCAGGTGGGCCTCGGCCCGTGCCGCCAGAGCGTCGGCACCCACGGAGCGGGCCCGCTGCACTCGCTCCTGCCACTGGCTGATCTCCCCCGCCAACTTGAGCAGGTCGGCCCGGGCCCGCTCGGCGCTGGCTTGCAGCTCCAGGCGGCGGCGACGCAGGCGCTGCAGGCGCTCGCGCTGCTCCTGCTGGCGTAGCAGCTGCTCCTGGCCGGGGTTGGCCTGCAGAAACGATTCCAACTGCTGCTCGAGTTGTTGTTCCAGTTGGCTGAACCAGTCAGTGGGGCTGCTCATGGTTGGCTCGGGGGCTCCGGGGCGCGGGTAATCAGGGGGGCTTCAATCTCCTCCTGCAGGGGGGTGATCGCCGCCTCCCTCGAGCGCAGCAGCAGCTGGGTGAGTCGGGCGATGCCGCCTTCGCCCAGGTTGTGCTCGGTGAGCTGATCGAAGCTGGCGGCATAGATCTGCTCCAGCTGCGCGATCAGACCCTCCCGGAGATCGCGGATGGCCTGGCGTTGCTCTTCCCTCGACATCGCGGCAATCGGATGGGGCTCAGTTGGAGTCTGCCTGGGCCAGGAGATGCAGCGACAGGTCGTTGCGGGGATCGCTCCAGCGGCGCAGTGGTTGCCAGCCCGCTGATCGGGCCAGTTCCTGGAAGGCGGCAGGGCTGTATTTCACGCTGTATTCGGTGATTAGCGCTTCTCCGGCTTGGAACTGCCAGCGCCGCCTCGCCAGATGCACCTGTTGCGTCCGGCGGCTCACCAGGGCCATGGCGATACGGCTCTCCTGGGCTTGCCAGCGGGCTTGGTAGCGGAAGGCCTGCGGTTCGAAGTTGCCCTGCAGGTCGCGGTTGAGGCGCACCAGCAGGTTGCGGGCGAAGGCGGCGGACACCCCGGCGCGGTCGTTGTAGGCCGCCTCCAGCCGTTCCACGGTCTTGGGTTGATCCACACCGATCAGCAGCAGGCCGCCCGGCCCGAGCAGACGGCGGAACTGCCCCAGCAGGGCGCGGGCCTCCCCCGGTTCAAAGTTGCCGATCGAGCTGCCCGGGTAGAAGCCCAGCCGGCGCCGTCCGGCCAGGGCCGGCAGCGGCGGCAGGCCTGTGGCGGCCGCGTAGTCGCAGCAGACCCCGAGCACCTGGGTGGCCGGATGGGCTGCCTGCAGGGTGGTGCAGGTCGCTTCCAGGGCACTGTGGCTGATGTCCAGGGCCACGTAGGCCGGCGGGCGTAGGGCCTGCAGCAGTGGACTGGCCTTGCGGGCGTTGCCGGCCCCGAACTCCAGCACCACCGGTGGCTGGTCCTGGCCGGAGTAGATGGCTGCGGAGATGGCGGTGTGGATGGCTGGGCCGCTGCTCTCCAGCAGGTCCACCTCGGTGCGGGTGAGGCTGTACTCGGGCTGCTCGCAGATGGCTTCGAACAGGCGCGAGCCCTCAGCGTCGTAGAGCAGCCAGGCGGGCAGCTGGCGCGGCCGGCGCTCCATGCCCTGCACCACCAGCGCCTCCAGGTCGACTGCGGCGGGGTGCAGATCGATCAGCTGGGGCGCGGTAGTCGCGCTTGAGATCGGCCCGGCCATCACGGTTCGCCTCCTGCTGCAGCTGTCTTGCTGTCGCGGGCCAGCCGCACGCCCGCCGCCATCCAGCGGCTCGCTGGCGGAAAGAAGTTCCGATAGGTGTCGCGGCCATGGCCGCTGGGGGTGAACAAGCAGCTGCCCCGCAATACGAACTGGGAAGTCATGAACTTGCCGTTGTATTCGCCCACGGCCCCCACCGGGGGCTGGAAACCCGGGTAGGGGCGGTACGGGCTACCGGTCCACTGCCAGAGCAGGCCATGGGCCTGGGGTAGACCTCCCTGGCCGCCCAGCTGGCTGGCGGTGACTTCCCACTCCGCCTCGCTGGGCAGCCTGGCGCCTGCCCAGCGGGCATAGGCATCCGCTTCGAACCAGCTCAGGTGCCGCACCGGTGCCTGAGCCTGCCGAGGCAGCAGGCCCGCCAGGGTGAACTCCTGGCTGTCGTCGCGCCAGTAGCGCGGCGCTTGCCAGCCCCGCCGTTGGCATACCGCCCAGCCCTCGCTCATCCACAGCTCCGGGCGCCGGTAGCCACCGTCGGCGATGAAAACCGCGAACTCGCCGTTGCTCACCAGCCGGTCGGCGAGGTCGAAGGGCTCCAGCCAGCAGCGATGGCGGGGCGCCTCGTTGTCGAAGTGGAAGTGCTCGCCCACCTGCGTGTGCTCGCCGCCATGGCCGATCTCCACCAACCCCCCGGGGCAGGCCAGCCAGCGGAGATCCCCTGGTTGCAGGTCGGTTGGAGTGTCCAGGCGCTGTTGCCAGAGCGCCTCCGGCCCATCATTGGACGTGCTGTAAACCGGCAGCAGCGGGTTGCGGCTGAAGCCATCGAGCAGATCCATCAGCAGCAGTT
>JBIKUY010000146.1:0-5454 GCA_044347355.1 Prochlorococcaceae cyanobacterium
CTTCACGCTGTTCGTGAACGACCCCAAGCTGTTCGGCGACACGTACCGCCGCTACGTGGAGCGCCAGATCCGCGAGAGCCTGGGCTTTGAGGGCACGCCGATCAAGCTGTTCTGGCGCGGCAAGCAGCAGCGGGACGCCGAGAAGGAGCTGGCCCGCGTCAAGCGCTGAGTGGATTTTCTGCGTCAGCTGCCGATTGGCCAGTTCGTGGCCGAGGAGCCCGGCGAGGGTCGGGGGAGCTGGCTGCGCTCCCTGGATCCCAGGCTGAAACTGGCCTGGACCGTGGCCTTCTTGGTGACGCCGATCTTGGCCGGACCGGTTTGGCGGCTAGCCCTGGTGGGCCTGCTGCTGTTGATCACGGCACTGAGCGGACTGCCATGGCGCCTGTGGCGGCGCAGCCTGCCGCTGTTGCTGGGTCTGGCCCTGTTGGTGGGCAGCTTGGCGGCCTTCCTGCCGGCCGGGGGCGGAGCCCCCGGTCAGCTGCAGCGGCCGCCCGCGGAGGTGCGTCTGCAGCCGGGCTCACCGCTGGAGCCGGCGCCGGAGCGGTCCGGGATGGCCTGGGAGCTACTGCGCTGGGGGCCTGTGCAACTGGGGCCGGTGCCGGTAGGCCCGTTGGTGGTGACCCGCCGCTCCGCCTCCCTCGGGCTCAATGGCGCCACCCTGCTGTTCACGCTGGTGCACAGCGCGAATCTGCTCCTGCTCACCACCCCGCCAGAGGAGCTGGTGTGGGCGTTGTCCTGGTTCCTGGCCCCGCTGGGGCGTTTGGGTTGGCCTGTGGAGCGGCTGGGGTTCACCCTGCTGCTTTCTCTGCGGTTCCTGCCGCTGGTGCAAGAGGAATTGCAGAACCTGCTGCGGGCCGTGGCTACCCGGGCCGTGAACCTGCGCCGCCTGGGCTGGCGCCTCTCCCTGGGGGTGGTGCTTGGGGTGGCGGAGCGGCTTCTGGCCAATCTGCTGCTCCGGGCGGAGCAGGGGGCGGAATCCTTGCAGGCCCGTGGCGGCCACTGGTTGCCGCCCGAGAAGCTGCACGTACGCCCCGCCCGTCTGGGCGCCAGGCGGGTGCTTCTCAACTTGGCCATCGGGCTGGCGCTGCTTGCTTTCCTTGGATTGCGCTGGAGCCCGCTTGGCACGCTGTGATTTTAAATACACTCAGAGCAATTGGCTGGGTAACCGCTTAGTGAGCAAGGAGCGCTATCTCAACCACCCCACTTTCGGGATGCTGTATCGGGTGGCTCCGGTGGCTGAGGGCAAGGATCTCTACGCCACGTTGTATGCCCAGCGCATTTTCTTTGTGGTGAGCCTGCAGCCCCGAGGCGCGAGCTTCGAAGTGGTGCCCCTGATGGATGCCCGACACTTTGCGGAGCAGAATCTGGCCAGGGCCCGCCGTGAGGCTCCCGACGTTCACGCCCACTGGCGCCAGCTGTTTGACCAGACCTTCATCTGAGCCTGCGCCGGTCGGACCGGCCCCAGCCGCTCAGGGCCTGCAGGATCGCTTGCAGCAGCTGCGTGCAGCCCTGCCCCAGGGTTGCAGGCTGTTGGCGGTGAGCAAGGGGCAGCCGGCATCTCTGATCCGGGCTGCCGTGGCCGCCGGCCAGCGCAGCTTCGGCGAGAGCAGGCTGCAGGAAGCCATCGCCAAGCAGGATGAACTGGCCGACCTGGAGCCCCTCGACTGGCATTTCATTGGCCGGCTGCAGGCCAACAAGGTGCGACCGGTGCTGCGCCATTTCGCCGTCGTGCATTCCCTCGACAGCCTTGACCTAGCCAGGCGAATGGCCCGCATTGCCGCCGAGGAGGACTGCAGCCCGGCGGTGTTCTGCCAGGTGAAGCTGCGGCCCGACCCGGCCAAGAGCGGCTTTGATCCGGAGGCCCTGCAGGCCTGCTGGTCGGAACTCATCAGCCTGGCGCCGCTGCGCATCGAGGGACTGATGACGATGGCGCCGCTGGGGTTGGATCGGCACGAGCGCCTGGCGCTGTTCACCGAGTGTGCTGCATTGGCAAGGGTTCTGGGGCTGGGGGAGCTCTCGATGGGCATGAGCGGTGACTGGCCAGAGGCGGCGGCTGCGGGCAGCACCTGGGTGCGGATCGGCAGTGGCCTGTTCGGTACTCGGCCGGCCAATTGATCGTTCCGACCGCTTGCGGTCACTGGCATGGGACGCTATTCAGGTAAACAGCATCTCCAGAGGCCCACCCCGTGTCGTTGTTCTCTCGCCTGCGTGCCGTCGTTTCTGGAGATGACTACCTCGATGGCGCCTACGACGACGAGCTCGACTACGACAGCGGCGAGCTTGATCAGCCCGCTAGCACCGCCACCAGCAGCCGCAGCAGCGCCCTTGCTCTGACTAGCGATTTCAGCAGCAATGACCCCTTCGCCGGCACCAATGTGATCGGCATGCCGGGGATTTCCACCTCCGCTGCCGAGGTCACCCTGATGGAGCCCCGCAGCTTCGATGAAATGCCCCGGGCCATTCAGGCCCTGCGCGAGCGCAAGACCGTGATCCTCAACCTCACGATGATGGAGCCCGATCAGGCCCAGCGCGCCGTGGATTTTGTGGCCGGCGGCACCTTCGCCATCGATGGCCACCAGGAGCGGGTTGGCGAGAGCATCTTCCTGTTCGCCCCCAGCTGCGTCACCGTCACCACCGCAGGTGGTGAGGAATCGGCCTCTCCCACAGTGGTGAGCCGGGACACGGACCTCGATCAGCCCGCCGCCCCCAGCCCGGCCTGGTCCCGCCAGGACGGCGCGCTCTGATCACCCCCTCCTTGGCCCCTCAGGACCCGCCACCGGCGTTGGGTGTTGTGGGTCTGGGCCGGATGGCCCAGGCCCTGTTGATGCCCCTGCTGGAAGGCGGCCAGTTGAGCCGGGAGCGGGTGAGGGCTGCCGTGGCCAGTGCTGCCTCCGCTGAGCGCCTGTCCGCTGCCCATGCCCTGATGGTGGACACGGATGCAGCGCCGGCCTGGCGTGCACCGGTGGTGCTGCTTGCCGTGAAACCTCAGCAGCTTGAGGCGGTGGCTTCCGCGGTGCCGGCGGGTTGTTCAGGGCTGCTGATCTCCGTGCTGGCTGGAGTCACCCTGGAGCGCCTGCAACGGTTGTTGCCGGCCTGGCGGTGCGTGCGTGCCGTGCCCAACACCCCGGCCCTGGTGCGACAGGGCCTCACGGGCCTGGCCTATGGCGACGGTGTGACCGGCGCAGAGCGTGAATGGGTGCAAGGGCTGTTCCGGCAGGTGGGAGCGGTGGTGGATCTGCCGGAAACCCAGCTCGACGCCTTTCTGGCCCTTACTTCCTCCGGTCCGGCCTTTCTGGCTGTGGTGGCCGAAGCGATGGCGGATGGCGCCGTGGCGGCTGGCCTTCCCCGGGCCCTGGCCCACCGGTTTGCCCACCGCACGCTGGCGGGTACGGCGGCGCTGCTTCAGGACCAGGAGCTGCATCCAGCCGCCCTCAAGGACATGGTGGCCAGCCCCGGGGGGACCACCATTGCCGGCCTGCGGGAGCTAGAGCGCAGCGGCCTGCGCTCGGCCCTGATCGAGGCGGTGGTAGCGGCAGCCGAACGCAGCCGCGAACTGGCTTGATTCGGCTTCAGGAGGCCCGTTTCTGCCCCAGGCGTGGCTCAGTGCCCGCCAGCAGCCGGGCCAGATTGCTGCGGTGCCGCCAGATCACCAGGGTGCTGGTGAGCAGGGCCAGGGCCAGGTAGGGCCAGCGCAGCCCCAGACCCTGAGTTTCGAACCAGCCCAGCATCAGCAGCGGCAGGGCCAGGGCCGCCACCACGCTCGAGAGCGACACGATGCGGCTGAGGGTGAGCACGGTGAGAAAGATGCCGAAGCAGGCCAGGCCTACCGGCCAGGTCAGGCCGAGCAGCATCCCCAGGGCCGTGGCCACGGCCTTGCCGCCGCGCCAGCCCAGCCACACCGGCCAGATATGGCCGGCTAAGGCGGCCAGACCGGCGCCCACCACCCAGCTGTCCGTGCTCCAGCTGGCTGTGTTGGCGTCAAGCAGGGGAGGCCCGAGAGGTTCCAGGGCCGCTTTGGCCAGCAGCACCGCCGCCGTGCCCTTGAGCACGTCCACCAGGAACACCACCAGGGCAGGACCTTTGCCCAGCACCCGCAGCACGTTGGTGGCGCCGGTGGAGCCGGAGCCCTCTTGGCGGATGTCGATGCCCCCCACCCAGCGGCCAGCCAGATAGCCGGCCGGGATCGAGCCGAGCAGATAGCCGAGGAGCAGCAGGGCGAGGGGCAGAAGCATCGGGGAAGGCGCGGGGTGGTCGGTTCGGGGGCGCGGGCGCTCAGTAGAACTCGTCTTCGCTCACCAGCTCACTCGGCGTGGGGGCGAAGGCCAGCCACAGGGGGAACTGCAGGATCGCCACGTCCACCACCTGCTCGGCGGCATCGATCACGATGAATGGCAGCTCGCCCCGCTCCTCCAGCCTGTCGGCCCGCTCGATCAGGGCATCGGCCCGCTCGAACAACACGATGCCGCTACTGGGGCCGAAGTCCTCGCGGCTGAGCCCGAGGCAGTCCTGCAGGCTGCGGCGCCATTCCCCTAGCCGTTCCGGTTGCCCCGCCAGCACCAGGGTCTGCACCTGGTCGCCGTAGAGATCGCCGAGGATGGCGATGGCAGCGGCGCTGAGTAGGCCGTTGCGGTTGCGGCTGCCGCTGCTGGGTTGGGCGCCGCGGCCGCTCTGGTCGAGAAACCAGTTCTCCAGGCTGTTGGCGGCCCCGGCCTCCAGGCTGCGGCGCAGCTTCCACGGGTCGGCATAGAAGTCGGGTTGCCCCTGAAAGGCCAGCAAACGATCCCGGATCAGGTCGGCATCGGCGGCGAACAGCCCACCGGGGGACCCCGCGGCGGCGGCGGCTTCGCCAGTCGGTGCAGGGCCAACGGCGGTGGCATCCAGGGGGGAGGGCTGCACCAGCAGGGGCTGGGGCACCAGCTCGATCTGTTCCGCCGCCACGGCCAGGTCCTGCAGGGCCCCTACCAGGTAGTCCTGAAACCCCTTGAGCCGGCGGGCCACGCTGTCGGCCTGCCCGGCAAAGCTGCTGGCAATCTCGTTGCGGATGGCCTCGCGACGGGCCTCGAGCTCGTCGATCTCCCGCCCGATCGCCTCGCGGCGATCGGCCAGTTCCCGCAGGGCCAACGCCTGCCAGTCATGCGACTCAGCCGCTGAGGGTTCAGCACCAGTGCCAGGGCTAGGTCCAGCTCCAGAAGAGGATTCCGGTGCGGGTGCAGGGGTGGGGGTGTCGGTCATTCCTGTGGAGCAGCGTCGGCGGCCAGGTGCGGGAGCCGCTGGCGGAGCTGGCTCTGCAGTGTGGTGGGATCGAACAACACGGGCAGCAGGTGAATGCTGCGTTCCTCGCGGAAATAAAACAGCGCGGGCAGCCCGGGCCAGAACAGCCGCCAGGCCTTCCATTCGCTGTAGGGGAAGCGGCGCAGCAGGGCATCGCGGCGGCGCACCAGTAGGGCATCGTCG
>JBIKUY010000148.1:0-5430 GCA_044347355.1 Prochlorococcaceae cyanobacterium
GCGAACGGATGTGGGCCATGGCGAACTGGAGAGCTGGCTACAGAAACGGGCTGCCGAGCCTCGGGGGGAGCGGGTGCTCATGGCCCGCAGTGTCTGGCGGCGCCAAGCCTTGCCCGCCCCGGCCCGACAGGCCGCCCGGCGGCTGGAAGCCATGCTGGAGCAACTTCAGCCCCGCCGCCGGCCCCTGCCGACCCCGGTTGGGCCCCGCTGAGATCCCAGCATTGCCCCGGCCACGCCCCCGCTCTGCCCTGGCCATTGATGTCGGCCGCCGCCGCATCGGCCTGGCCGGCTGCGATCCCCTGGGTTTGACGGTGACCCCCCTGCCAGCCCTGGCCCGGGCGGCCTTCAGCGCCGACCTCAGCCTGCTCAAGCCCGTGATCGAGCGGCGCCGGGTGCAACTGCTGGTGGTGGGGCTGCCGCTCGACAGTGCGGGAAGCCTTACCACCCAGGCCCGCCACTGCCGCCGCTACGGCCTGCAACTCAGGGCCGCCACCCATTTGCCCCTGGTGTGGGTGAATGAACACAGCAGCAGCTGGGCCGCCGCCGAGCAGCGGGGCTTGCAGGGCGACCGCAGTGGGGCGTTGGACAGCGCCGCCGCCGCCCTGCTCCTGGAACAGTGGCTGCAGGAGGGCCCCGAGCCGGACCCACCCAGCGGGCAACATCCCTGACGGTGGGGCCGGCGACCATCGCCGGCGGCAAACGGGCCCACGCTGGTTCATCCTGAGAGCACAGCTCACCGTTTTTGAGCTCCGCAGGTTTTTCCATGACTGGCTCGGGCGAACTCCCCACCGATGTGCCAACCGTGCTGGTCAACGACCAGAAGGGCAGGCAGCTGCTCTGCTTCCTGGAGCAACTGATCCCCCTCGACGGCCACGACTACGTGTTGCTCACACCGGTGGACACCCCGGTGTGCCTGTTCCGCCTCGATGACGAGGCCGACCCGGAACTGATCGACAGCGTCGATGCCAGCGAACCGATCCTGTCGGTGGCCGACGTGGTGCTGCAGGAGCACGACCTCACGCTGGTGCGTTCCGCCGTGACCCTCACCGTGAGCGGCGAACTGGACGAGCCCGAGCCCGAGGAGCTCGACGACGACGATGCCGACGAAGAATCCGAGACCTACGAGCTGCTAGTGAGCTTCCTGGTCAACGACCAGGAATACGGTCTCTACATTCCGTTGGACCCGTTCTTCGTGGTGGCGCGCATGCAGGGCAACGAGGCCGTGCTGGTGGAGGGAGAGGAATTCGAGCGGGTGCAGCCTCGGATCGAGGCCGAGCTGGAGGAGCGGGAGGGGCTGGAGTGAGCCTGCACCACCTGCTACAACCCGACTGGCTTCTGGAGGGCACCCTGGTGGACCTGCCCCTGCAGGATCTGCTCGATCGCCAGATTGCTGCCCTCGTGCTCGATGTGGATCGCACCCTGCTGCCTCGCCGGCACAGCACCTTGCCGCCGCGGATGCGGCAGTGGCTTAAGCAGGCCCAGCAGCAGCTGCCGATCCACCTGCTAAGCAACAACCCATCCCGCCAGCGCATCGGTGCGGTGGCCCGGGAGCTGGGGGTGCCGTTCACCACCTCCGCGGCCAAGCCCCGCCGCCAGTCCCTGCGCCGTGTGCTCGACTCGCTGCAGCTTCCCGCCGGACGCGTCGCCCTGATCGGCGACCGGGTGTTCACCGACGTGATCGCCGGCAATCGCCTGGGGTTGTTCACCGTGCTGGTCAAGCCGATCGACCCCCAGGGCCAGCCCTGCCAGCGCGACCACCTCCAAAAGCTGGAACTGCGCCTGGCCCACTGGATGGGTGGCAGCCTGGGCTGAGATGGCAGAACCATCCCGTCGCCCCCGTCGCGTGGTGAAGGTGGGCACCAGCCTGCTGCGCGGCAACGCTGAGCGTCCCACCGCCGCCGTGATCGCCGACTTGGCCGCCAGCATCAACCGGGCCTGCCGCCGAGGTGAGTCAATTGCCCTGGTCACCAGCGGCGCCGTTGGCCTGGGCTGTGCCCGGCTAGCGATGGGCAAACGACCCACCGCCGTAGAGGCCTTGCAGGCGGCTGCGGCCGTGGGTCAGGGCCAGCTGATGGCCCTCTACCAGGACGCCTTCGCCGTACGCGGTCTGGCCGTCGCCCAGGTGCTGCTCACCCGCGGCGATTTGGCCTCCAAACGCCGCTACCAGAACGCCTGCCGCACCCTTGAGCAGTTGCTGACCTGGGGTGTGGTGCCGGTGGTGAACGAGAACGACACCCTGGCCACCGACGAACTGCGCTTTGGCGACAACGACACCCTCTCGGCCCTGGTGGCCGTGGCCGTGGGAGCCGACGAGCTGATCCTGCTCACGGATGTGGACCGCCTCTACTCCGGCGACCCACGCACCGACAGCGCGGCCGAACCGATCGAAGAGGTGCGCGATCTCGGCGAGCTGGAGCGGCTCAGTTCGGTGGCCAGCGGCGGCGGCCAATGGGGCACCGGTGGGATGACCACCAAGCTCGCTGCAGCACGGATCGCCACCTCCAGCGGCATCCGCGTGCGGCTCGCCGATGGCCGCGATCCCGCCGTGCTCGATGCCCTGCTGGCCGGCGAGAAGATTGGAACGCTATTCCAACCAGCCAGCGCTCCCCTGCCGGACCGCAAGCGCTGGCTGGCCCATGCCCTGTTGCCCAAGGGCAGCCTGCGGTTGGATGCCGGCGCCGAGCGGGCCGTGGTGGAGCGGGGCGCCTCCCTGCTGGCCGTGGGCGTGGTGGCAGTGGAAGGCGAATTTGGCCCCCAGGAGGCCGTCCGCCTGCTCACAGCCGATGGCCGCGAACTGGGCCGCGGCCTTAGCGGCCTGGGCAGTGAAGAACTGCGCAGCCTGGTGGGGCATGCCGGTGTGGAAGTGATACACCGCGACCAGTTGGCCCTGCTCTGATGCCCACCTCAGCCGCTGCCTACGATCCGGGCACCTGAGCCCATTCTGGGATGCGATTCAGCCAACTGCTCGCCCAGCTCAGTGAGAGTCAGACCGGGGAGCTCACCGCCCATTTCCAGGCCAGGGATCCAGAGCTGAGCGGTGCGGCCGCCCTCGACAAAGCCGGCCCTGGCGACCTGGCCTTCTTGGAGGAGGGCCATGCCCTGGCGGCGGCGGCCACCAGCACCGGCGCCGCGGCCGTGCTGATCCCCGCCCGTGGCGACGAGAGCCCGGAACTGCGCCGGCAGCTGGAGGCCCGTGGTGTTGCGTGGATCGCCCTGGCCGATCCACGCCTCGGCTTTGCTGAAGCGCTCGAGCTGCTTTACCCCATCCCCCAGCCGCCAGCGGGCATCCATCCCACCGCTGTGGTCGATCCCACGGCCCAGGTGAGCGCCGCGAGCCATCTGGGAGCCCATGTGGTTGTGGGAGCCCGAGTGCAGATTGCGGCGGGTTGCACCCTTCATCCCCACGTGGTGCTCTATCACGACGTGGAGATCGGCCCCGAATGCGTGCTGCACGCCGGGGCCGTGGTCCATCCCGGCAGCCGGCTGGAGAAGGGCTGCGTGCTGCAGAGCAACACGGTGATCGGCGGAGAGGGCTTCGGCTTCGTACCCACCGCAGCGGGCTGGCGCAAGATGCCCCAAACCGGCCGGGTGGTCCTTGAAGCCGGTGTGGAGGTGGGCAGCGGCAGTGCCATCGACCGGCCAGCCGTAGGCGAGACCCGCATCGGCACCGGCACCAAGATCGACAACCTGGTTCACATCGGCCACGGCGTGATCACCGGAGCTGGCTGCGCCCTGGCCGCCCAGGTGGGAATTGCCGGCGGTGCCCGCCTCGGCCGGGGGGTGATCCTTGCCGGCCAGGTGGGCCTAGCCAACCGGGCGGTGATGGGCGACCGGGCCATCGCATCCTCCAAGTCGGGCGTGCACGGCGAAGTGGCCGCGGGTGAGGTGGTGAGCGGCTACCCCGCCATTCCCAATCGCCTCTGGCTGCGCTGCGCCGCCGCCTTCAACAAACTGCCGGAGATGGCCAGAGCCCTGCGGCAGCTGGAGAAGCGCGACCAGGGCTAAGCAGCGGGGCTGCGGCTTAGCCTCCAGGCCTTCCCATCTTGTGCCCCAGGCTGCCGCGATGACCAGCTACCGGATCACCTTGCTCCCCGGAGATGGCATCGGTCCCGAGATCATGGCCGTCGCCCGCCAGCTGCTTGATGCGGTGAGCCGCCGCCATGGCTTCGATCTCACCTACAACGAGCAGCCCATGGGCGGTGCCGCCATCGACGCCGCCGATGAACCGCTGCCGGCCAGCACCCTGGAGGCTTGCCGCACCAGCGACGCGGTGCTGCTTGCGGCGATCGGCTCACCGCAGTACGACAGCCTGCCTCGCGAAAAGCGTCCTGAAAGTGGCCTGCTGA
Organism: Prochlorococcaceae cyanobacterium; assembly: GCA_044347355.1. Classification (GTDB taxonomy): domain Bacteria; phylum Cyanobacteriota; class Cyanobacteriia; order PCC-6307; family Cyanobiaceae; genus NIES-981. The sequence continues at coordinate 4,347 of JBIKUY010000148.1, forward strand.
GCTTGCGGGCAGGGCTTGGGCTGTTCGCCAACCTGCGGCCCGTCAAGATCATTCCCGCACTGATCGACGCCTCCACCCTCAAGCGCGAGGTGATCGAGGGGGTGGATCTGCTGGTGGTGCGGGAGCTCACAGGCGGGGTGTACTTCGGCACCCCCAAGGGCCGGGTGGAAGCAGAAGGCCGGGTGCGGGCCTTCAACACCATGGCCTACTTCGACGATGAAATCGACCGCATCGCCAAGGTCGGCTTCGATCTGGCCCAGCAGCGCAGCGGCCGCCTGTGCAGCGTCGACAAGGCCAACGTGCTGGACGTGAGCCAGCTGTGGCGCGACCGGGTGGAAGCCCTGCACACCGCCAGCTACCCGGGGGTGGAGCTCAGCCACATGTACGTGGACAACGCCGCCATGCAGCTGGTGCGCAACCCGCGCCAGTTCGATGTGCTGCTCACCAGCAACCTGTTCGGCGACATCCTCAGCGACGAAGCCGCCATGCTGAGCGGCTCGATCGGCATGCTGCCCTCTGCCTCGCTGGGCGCAGGCGGCCCCGGGCTGTTCGAGCCGATCCACGGCTCCGCCCCCGACATCGCCGGCCAGGACAAAGCCAACCCGATGGCGATGGTGCTCAGCGCCGCCATGCTGTTGCGCATTGCCCTCCAGCAGGAGGAGGCCGCCACCGAGCTGGAAGAGGCGGTCGACCGGGTGCTGGCGGCGGGCTACCGCACCGGCGACCTGATGGCCGAGGGCTGTACCCAGCTGGGCTGCCGCGCCATGGGCGACCAGCTGCTGAAAGCTCTGGAGACCTGAACCCAAACTCCAGGAGTAACGGTCCGAGCAGCTCTGGCCGCCCCCGGCCCCACGACCTGCCAAACTCAGCAGCGGTTTTTCTCCCTGCGCCGATGTCGAAGCGTCACCCGGTTGTTGCCGTCACCGGTTCCTCGGGCGCAGGCACCAGCACTGTCAAGCGGGCCTTCGAATACATCTTCACCCGCGAAGGCATCACGCCTGCCGTGGTTGAGGGCGACAGCTACCACCGCTAGGAGCGGGGCCCGATGAAGGAAGCCATGGCCGCCGCCTTGGCCAAGGGTGAG
>JBIKUY010000149.1:0-5419 GCA_044347355.1 Prochlorococcaceae cyanobacterium
CTGGCCGGGCGCCTGCAGGGCCGGATCGCCGCTGCCATCGAGCAGCGCAGCGCCGCCTACCTGGCCCGCTACGGCCAGCAGCAGATGGCGGTGGGGGCAGTGCTGTTCGACCGCAGCCGCCAGCTCTGCGCCCGGGGTCCGCATGGAGACCTGCTGTGGGCCGCCCTGGCAGGTACGGAGTTCGCTGCCGCCCCGGGTTCCCCAGGGGGTGCGGCCTAGGCTGGCCCGAATGCCCCTGGGTGGGCCGCCCGGCCTGCTCCATGCCCCTGCCCGATGTCCGTGCCCGATGCCCGTGATTGACGCCGCCTCGCAGTCGTCCCGCCACCCGGCGATCGTGATCCTCGACTTCGGCTCCCAATACTCGGAGCTGATCGCCCGGCGCGTGCGCGAAACCGAGGTGTTCTCCCTGGTGATGGCCTACACCACCACGGCAGAGGAACTGCGGGCCGTGGCCCCGAAGGGCATCATCCTCAGCGGCGGCCCCAGTTCGGTGTACGAACCCGATGCGCCGGTGTGTGATCCGGGCATCTGGGAGCTCGGCATCCCCGTGCTGGGGGTCTGTTATGGCATGCAGCTGATGGTGCAGCAGCTGGGTGGAGCCGTGGTGGCGGCCGGCAAGGCCGAATACGGCAAGGCGCCCCTGCAGGTGGACGACCCGGTGGATCTGCTCACCAACGTGGAATCGGGCTCCACGATGTGGATGAGCCATGGCGATTCGGTGGAGCGGCTGCCGGATGGGTTCGAGCGCCTGGCCCACACGGACAACACCCCTGAAGCGGCGGTGGCCGATCACCAGCGTCGCCTCTATGGCGTGCAGTTTCACCCGGAGGTGGTGCATTCCACCTGCGGCATGGCCCTGATCCGCAATTTCGTCTATCACATCTGCGGCTGCGAGGCCGACTGGACCACCGCCGCCTTCATCGAAGAGGCGGTGGCCGATGTGCGCGCCCAGGTGGGTGACCGACGGGTGCTGCTGGCCCTCTCCGGGGGCGTGGATTCCTCCACCCTCGCCTTCCTGCTGCACAAGGCGATCGGCGATCAGCTCACCTGCATGTTCATCGACCAGGGCTTCATGCGCAAAGGCGAGCCCGAGTTTCTGGTGGAGTTCTTCGACAAGCGCTTCCACATCAACGTGGAGTACATCAATGCCCGCGAACGGTTCATCAACAAACTCGATGGGGTCACCGATCCAGAGGAGAAGCGCAAGCTGATCGGCACCGAGTTCATTCGTGTGTTCGAGGAGGAGAGCAAGCGGCTCGGCCCCTTCGACTATCTGGCCCAGGGCACCCTCTACCCCGATGTGATCGAGAGTGCCGGCACCAACGTCGATCCGAAAACGGGTGAGCGGGTGGCGGTGAAGATCAAGAGCCACCACAACGTGGGCGGCCTGCCGAAAGACCTGCAGTTCAAGCTGGTGGAACCCCTGCGCAAGCTGTTCAAGGACGAGGTGCGCAAGGTGGGCCGCTCCCTGGGTCTGCCGGAGGAGATCGTGGGGCGCCACCCCTTCCCGGGTCCCGGCCTGGCGATCCGCATCCTGGGCGAGGTCACCAGTGAGAAGCTCAACATCCTGCGCGATGCCGACCTGATCGTGCGCGAGGAGATCCGGGATGCCGGCCTGTACCACGAGATCTGGCAGGCCTTTGCCGTGCTGCTGCCGGTGCGCAGCGTGGGCGTGATGGGTGACAAGCGCACCTACGCCTTCCCGGTGGTGCTGCGCTGCGTGTCGTCGGAGGACGGCATGACCGCCGACTGGTCGCGCCTGCCCTACGACCTGCTGGAGACCATCTCCAACCGCATCGTGAACGAGGTGAAGGGGGTGAACCGGGTGGTGCTCGACATCACCAGCAAGCCCCCCGGCACGATCGAGTGGGAGTGATCGCATCGGCCCCCACCCCGTGGCGGTGGCCGGGAGTCTCCGTTACCCTCGGGGCCCCGGATTCACCCCGCCGTGACTGCCGCCCCAGCGACATCCAGCGACCCTGATCTGCAGCGCCGGCTCCAGCAGGACAGCATCCAGCTGGGCGGCAAGACGATCTATCTCAATCCCTTCCTCTACTGGCGTCGCTTCGACGCCAACACCGACCGCTGGCTGCGGGAGCCGGGCCAGCTGCCGGAGGAACAGATCGAGGCCAACCGCGGCCGCTTCTACCCTGAGGTGGCCTGGGACCTCCTCAGCGATGAGGAGCGCGTCGCCAAGGACGGGGCGGTGGAGATGTTCCTCAAGAGCCTGGAGCTGATCAGCACCTTCAACCCCGACCTCAGCGCCGGCCATCTGCTGGAGGTGGAGCGCAAGATGGCGGTGACCAAGAAGCAGGCCTTCGAGCGCTGGGTCGCGCGCTCCCTGCGGCGCCGGGAGCAGGACGAACTGCGACAGCGTCGCCGTTTTGACCGCCAGCGCAGCTTGATGGCCTGGCGCGAGTGGTGTGGTCTGGATGTGACCCGCCAGGCCTTGGTGCCCATGGCCACTCTGCTGGTGCTGGCACTGGCGGCTGGCTGGTGGTGGGGACGTCAACAGGCCTGCCAGGTTCCGCTCAGCAGCGCCACCATCCCCAACCAGTCGATCAGCGCTCCCTGACGCCACCGCGGCGATCTCCCTTCAGACTGGAGCGTCCCGCGTTGCGGCCATGGCCCCTGATCCCCTTGATGCCCTGCGGCTCTCGCTGATGCAGGACGTGCTGCCGGTGGGTCTGGCGGCACTGGACCGGATGCGTCGAGGCGGCCCGCAGGAACTGATCGCGGCCTTTGACGGAGCTGACCCGGATCCCCTGGATCGTCTGCGCCAGGAGGGGGAGCCCGCCGCTAGCAGGGTGCGGCAGCAGCTGGATCAGGTGAGTCCTGGCCTCGGCAATCCGGTGATGAAGGTGGAAGTGCGGGATGTGCCGGTGGACCCTGTGCACGATCCTGGTGCCGCGCTCCCCGATCCCACGGAACTTCATGCCCGGCTGAAGACCATTGAGCAGCGGCTGCGGTTGCTGGAGCAGCGGCAGCTCCAGTCGGCAGAGACCCCCTGACCATGGGCCTGGCTTCGGGCGTTCGCCACAGCGGCATGGGGCGGCAGCCGGCCTGGCTGCTGTTTGTGGTGGTGGTGTTCAGCGGGGCAATGGTGATGCGTCTGGCCTGGTTGCAGCTCCACCAGGGGGCTGAAAATCGCCAGCGGGCGGATGAGAACCGGATCCGCCTGGTGCCGCGCAACCCGATTCGTGGTCGCCTGCTGGATCGTCAGGGCCGGGTGCTGGCCACCAGTCGCCTCACCTACAACCTCTACATCCAGCCCCGCCAGGTGAGCGATCAGAGCTGGCCAGCGTTGCGCGATCGCCTGGCAAGCCTGCTCTCAATCCCCCCCAGCCAGCTGGATCAGCAGCGCCGGGAGGCTGGTAACAGTGCTGGCTTCCGCATCCAGTTGGCTGAAGGGCTCAAGCCCGAGCAGGTGCTGCGCTTCCGGGAGCAGGCTGGCAGTCTCCAGGGGGCGGAGGTGGACGTGGATGTGCTCCGCCACTATCCCCATGGCCGCCTGGGTGCCCACGTGCTGGGCTACACCAGCGGTATCACCGAGGAGGAGTACGCGCGCCTGCGGGAGCGTGGCTACCGCATCCGCGACCGGGTGGGGCGCAGTGGCGTGGAGAAGACCTTTGAAGCCCACCTGCGCGGTGAGTGGGGCGGCCAGCAGGTGGAGGTGAACGCGGCCGGGGAGGTGCAGCGGGTTCTGGGCGAGAAGCCCGCCAGTGCGGGCAAGGACCTGCGTCTCACGTTGGATCTGCCTCTCCAGCAGGCCGCGGAGCGCGCCCTCGATGGCGTGCGCAAGGGAGCGATTGTGGCCATGGATCCGCAGACGGGGGCGATCCGTGCGCTAGCGAGTCGCCCCACCTACGACCCCAATCTCTTTTCGCCAGCCCCCAGCCTCAGCCAGTGGCGGGATCTGAACGCTCCGGATGCCCCCCTGCTCAACCGCTCCCTGCAGGGCTTCCCGCCCGCCAGCACCTTCAAGATCGTCACCAGCATTGCCGCCCTGGAATCGGGGAAGTACGCCCCCGATTCCAAAGAACTCACCTCTGCCAGCTTCTGCCATGCGGGTCTTTGCTATCGCGACCACGTGAGCATGGGGTCGATTGGCTTTCCCCTGGCCCTGGCGCTGAGCAGCAACAGTTTCTTCTATCGGGCTGCCCTGAAGATGGGGCCAGATCCTTTGTTTAAAGCGGCCCGCCAGCTCGGCTTCGGCAGCCCCACCGGTCTGGAGCTGGAGGAGGAGGAAAGTGCTGGCCTGCTGGGAGATCAGGCCTGGAAGAAGAGCGTGCTTGGGGAGCCGTGGACCGCCGTGGACACCATCACCGCAGCGATCGGTCAGGGGGCCGTGCTGGTCACCCCCCTGCAGATGGCCCGCATGTACGCGGCGGTGGCGAATGGTGGTTGGTTGGTGACCCCGCACCTGGTTGAGCGCGCTCCAGCGCGCCAATGGATCGGCTTCAAGCCGGAAACCCTGGCCACGGTGCGGAAGGGCCTGCGACGAGCTGTGCAGGAAGGCACGGCCAAGGCCCTCAACGAGCCGGGCCTGCCGCCGGCCGCGGGTAAGACGGGAACGGCCGAGGACCCGCCGCGGCCCGTGCATGCCTGGTTCGGGGGGTATGCCCCAGCCGACCAGGCCGAGCTGGTAGTGATTGCCTTGGGGGAGAATTCCGGCGGCTATGGCGGCACCGTGGCGGCGCCGATGGCCAAGGCGCTAATGAGCGCCTGGTTTCGCCCACAGCCCTGATCAGGCGGCCAGGGCAGGTTGATCCTGCTTAAGCAAGCGCGTGTAGAAGCGCCGCAGCTGGGCGGTGGCCCCCGCCCAGCCCCAGTGCTCGGCCTCGGCCCGGGCTGCCTGGCGCAGCGCCTGGCGCTGCTGGGGATCCCCCAGCAACCGCCGAACGGCAGCGGTGAGGCTTGCGGCTCCCCCGTCCTGGCCGTCCGGTTCGTAGAGGCAGCCGTTCACGCCATCGTTCACGATGTCGGGAATACCACCACGGTTGGCGCCCACCACCGGGCAACCAGCCGCCATCGCCTCGAGCAGCACCAGCCCAAGGGTTTCGGTGCTGGAGGGAAACACAAAGGCATCACCGCTGGCGTAGGCGCTGGCGAGATCCTCACCCGCCAAGTAGCCAACGAAGGTCACGGGAAGGCCGCGGAAGTGGGCTTCCAGCTGTTGGCGATGGGGACCATCGCCAACTAGGGCCAAGCGTGCATCGGGGATCGCCTCGAGCACAGGCCTGATCCGCTCAATCTGCTTCTCCGCCGAGAGCCTGCCGATGTAGAGGAGCAGTTTGCCAGTGTCACTCTGGCTGCCCAACAGCTTCTCGCGGGTGGCCTGCTGGCGCAGCTCGGGTCGGAACAGCTCGGTGTCCACCCCCCGCTGCCAGAGGTCGGTGTGCTGGATGCCCTTCTCACT
>JBIKUY010000150.1:0-5411 GCA_044347355.1 Prochlorococcaceae cyanobacterium
CGAGCCGCTGCGCCGCTCCGTCGAGCTGGACGATCGCCTGGATGCCCGCTGGGCCGAACTGGGCCTGGCGGATGTGGGCACCAGCGAGCCCGATCCAGCCCTGTTCGGTTACACCCTGGAGCACGTGCTGGAGCGGCTGGCGGTACAGGCTGCGGGCAGCTGAGGCTGAAGAGAACCGAACCATGCTGTCGCGTCAAGCCAGCCACGCCCTCAAGGCCCTGCTGGAGCTGGCCGGGCAACCTGGCGAGTGGCGCTCCACCCAGCAGCTGGCTATAGCCCAGCAGCTGCCCGAGCCGATGCTGGAGCAACTGCTGCTGCGCCTGCGGCGGGCGGGGCTGTTGCAGGCCCGCCGGGGGCGGCTGGGGGGCTACCGGCTGGCCCACCCCGCAGCGGCAATCAGTCTGGCGGCGGTGCTGGCCGGGTTGGGGGAGACCGGACCAAGCGCCGAGCCCGAGGAGCACTGCTCCCCTGCAAACCAGGTAACCCGTGCCCTGCAACGGCGGCTGGAACGGGCCCGCGAGCAGGCGCTGGAGACGCTCAGCCTGGAAGACCTGCTGTTCGACCTGCGCAGTGCTGAGGCCAGTGCCGACAGCGATGCGGGGTTGCTGCTGGGCTGAGCAGAGGGTTAATCGCAGCCTTCCACTGACACCCGGTAGCTGAAGCCAGTGGACCCCGGCATGGTGGTGGCCCCAACCCGCACATTGACCTGGTTGGTGCGCTTGTCCGGCACGGCGGGGAACGGCCCGTACGTCACCGACTGCTGGGGTTCAAGGCTGCGATTTTCATTCACCACCTGCAGGTTGGTGTTATCAGTGAAGCGCAGAAATGCCGCGATGGGAAACACGCCGCGTTCCGTGGATGCCGACTGCAGGTTGATGCGATAGCTGGCATAGGTGCGGTCCACGGCGAAGTCGGTATTCCAGTTGTTGCGGCGCACCAATCCATCCGGACTGATTCGCTTTTCCACCACCGGCTCGCCGCTGCCCTGGATTGGCATCAGGAACTGACACGCCGCCCATCCAGCGCCGGCGTCGATCAGCACGGCCAAGCTGGCTGTGGCAAGAACTGGGCGCAGAAGTTGGGACAGCGACATCGGTCAACGTCTCAGAGTGAGATAGCCAGCAGGATGGTAGGCCTGGCCATTGGCACATTCAGAGGGAATCGGCAGGGTCTTCAAACAGCGCCTGCACGAAGCGATCCGGGGCTTTGACGACGTTGCGCGTCAGGTGTGCTGATGCCATCGAGCGTGGCGCCAGGAAAAGCCAGCAGGATCGGTGAGCATTCCCCTGAATCGAATGCTGGCTGGGTGGTGAGGCGCAGCATGGCTCGATCGTTGCCGCCCATCCCCGCCGTGACCGAAGCCAGCACCCAACCAAGCCAGGCGCCCAAGCCCCTGCTCGATCGGCTGGAGGGGATCGCGGATCAGGCCCGTGGCCAGCAGCGGCTGGTGGTGGTGATGGGCCAACTCGGCGACTTCGACAGCCTGGAGTACGCCCAGGCCCTGGCGGGTGCCCTGCCGCGGCTCGCGGCCGCCGGGATCCGCTTGCGGTGCCTGGCCATCGGCAACGAGGCCGGCGCCGAGCGCTTCTGCCAGTTCACCGGCCTGCCACGTAGCTGCTTGCAGGTGGAGGACACGGCGGAACTGCACAGGGCCCTGGGGCTCTATGCCGGCCTGCAGGTGCGGGGTGGCCCCTGGCCAGCCTTGCTGCTGATGTGCGCCGGCATCGGCTCGCCGGGAACCCTGGCTGAAGTGCTGCGCGGCTACAGCGGCGATCGCCAGGCCGGGCAACGGCTGCAGTCGCCCCTGTTTGACCTGCTGGGGAGCGGCTATCAACGCCCCTTCGAGCTGGCAACCGTGCGGCTGCGCAACACGGTGGAAGTGCTGGGCCGCTGGCGCACCTACGTGCCCCATGACAGCCATCTCACCCAGCGCGGCGGCACCTTCCTCCTCGACAGCGACAACCAGCTGCTCTACAGCCACATCGACAGGGGGATTCTCGGCTTCTCGGCCACCATGGCCAGACCGCTCAGTTTTCTGGAGCCATACCTGATTCCCCAGGCCGCAGGCAGCTGTAAGTGACCACCGTGGCGCGGCGCTGGCGGAACTGGGGCTGGTCGGGATCGACGGGGCTCCACCACCAGCGCCCGTCGGTGTAGCTGGGGGGGCCGGCGTTGTTGGTGCGCGGTAGCTGCAGGGTGAGGTCACGCCACTGCAGCACCACGTAGGCCCCCGGCGGAGTTCCGGCAACCGTGTTGGGAATACCTACGGCATCTACGGCTCCGGCGTACACGGCCGCACGCAGGGGCTCCCCCTCACAGAGGTAGTGATCCACCTGCAGGGACTGGTCGGCCGCCAGGGCCCGGGGCGGGGCCGGAGCCAGCCAGAGGAGCAGCGCCAGCAGCAAGGAACACAGTGGGGCCATGGCAGCAGCAGAGCTGAGGAGCACGCTCCATAGGATCGTCCCACCAGTGCCCTACCTGCCCGTGGTTGCCACAGCCGCCCCATCCAGCCCCCTGCCGCTCAGCGGCGGCGGCAGCCTGCGGGGGTCGGTGCGGGTGCCGGGAGACAAGTCGATTTCCCACCGCGCCCTGCTGTTCGGGGCGATCGCGGAGGGGGAAACCCGCATCGAGGGCCTGCTGCCCGCTGAAGATCCCCTCAGCACTGCCGCCTGCCTGCGGGCCATGGGGGTGGAGGTGACAGAGATCCGGGCCGGCGAGCCGGTGCTGGTGCAAGGGGTGGGACTGGACGGCTTGCAGGAGCCGGCCGACGTGCTGGATTGCGGCAACTCCGGCACCACCATGCGGCTGATGCTCGGCCTGCTGGCCGGCCGGGTGGGGCGCCATTTCGTGCTCGCCGGTGACGGCTCCCTGCGGGGCCGGCCGATGCGGCGGGTGGGGGCGCCCCTCGCCGAGATGGGGGCAGTGATCAACGGCCGCAAGGAGGGTAACTTTGCCCCCTTAGCCGTGCTGGGGCAGGCCCTGCGGGGCACCACCATCCGCACGCCGGTGGCCTCGGCCCAGGTGAAGAGTGCCATTCTGCTGGCTGGCCTCACCGCCAATGGGCCCACCACCGTGATTGAGCCGGCCCAGAGCCGCGACCACAGCGAGCGCATGCTGCGGGCCTTCGGCGCCCAGCTGGAGGTGGGCGGCCCTGGCCTCACCGAGGTGATCGTGACCCCCGGCAGCCGCCTGCTGGGCCAGAGCGTGGTCGTGCCGGGCGACATCAGCTCGGCCGCCTTCTGGCTGGTGGCCGCCGCCATCACTCCCGGCGCCGAGCTCACGGTGGAGAACGTGGGCCTCAACCCCAGCCGCACCGGAATCCTCGATGTGCTCGCCCAGATGGGCGCCCGCCTTGAGGTGCTGAACCCGCGCGATGTGGCTGGCGAGCCGGTGGGCGACCTGCGCGTGGGCCACGGCCCCCTGCAGGCCTTCGAGATCGGCGGCGAGCTGATCCCGCGGCTGGTGGATGAGATCCCGATACTGGCGGTGGCCGCCTGCTGCGCCGAGGGCGTGAGCCGCATCCGCGATGCCGGCGAGCTGCGGGTGAAGGAAACCGACCGCCTGGCGGTGATGGCCCGCCAACTCGGCGCCATGGGCGCCCGTATCGAGGAATTCGAAGACGGCATGACAATCACTGGCGTCACCGCCCTGCGCGGCGCGGCGGTGGATAGCGAGACCGACCACCGGGTGGCCATGAGCCTGGCGGTGGCAGCCGGCATCGCCAGCGGCAGCACCACCCTGCACAGGCCGGGGGCGGCGGCGGTGTCCTATCCGGGGTTCTGGGATGACCTGCGGCGACTCCGGGCCTGAGGGGCTGCGGCCCCAACACGGCGCAGACGGCAGCTTCAGCCTGTTCAGCAAACTCTTTGCGGAGGGGTTTCACGCTGGCGCTGGCGCCCTCAGCGAGGCCTGGACCAAATTCGTCCAGCCGGCCCAGTTGGAGCGCTTCAGCGCGGGGCAGAAGCTCCGGGTGGTGGATGTGGGCTTTGGGCTGGGCACCAACTGCGCGGCCCTCTGGGAGGCTGCCGAGACGCGAGGGCTGGAGCTTGAAGTCTGGGCACTGGAGTGCGACCCCCACCCCCTGCGCCTGGCCCTCGCCGCCCCGGCTTTCCGGCGCCAGTGGAAAGCCAACACAGTGCTGAAGCTGGAAAACCTTCTGGCGCAGGGCCGCGATGGCAATGCCCTGCTGCTCTGGGGCGATGCCCGCCGGCGGCTGCCGGAACTGCTCGGCGAGCGGCAGCTGGCCGGCCAGTGTGATCTGGTGATGCTCGATGCCTTCTCGCCCCAGCACTGCCCCGAGCTCTGGAGCCTGGAGTTCCTCGGCAAGCTGGCCCTCCTGCTGCAGCCCGAAGGCCGGCTGCTCACCTACTGCTGCGCTGCCGCCGTGCGCCACAGCCTGCGCCTGGCCGGGCTGGAGCTGGCCTCTATCCAGCCACCACCACAGCGGGGTGGTGGCGACGCCTGGAGCTACGGCACCGTCGGCAGCCCCACAGCCCCGGTGGCCACGCCAGGGGATGGACTCTTGCGTCCCCTCTCGCCGATGGAGCTGGAGCACCTCCACACCCGGGCCGCCGAGCCCTACCGCGACCCCAGTGGCCAGGCCACGGCCGCCGCGATCCTGGCCGCCCGCCAGCAGGTCCAGGCCACCAGCGATGCCTCCTCTACCAGCGCGTGGCGCCGCCGGTGGGGCTTGGAGCGGGCCACGTAGATTCCGCCCCAGCCGTCGCCTGGGTCCATGCTTGCCGTTGCCGTGTTGGCCGCTGGAAAGGGCACCCGCATGAAGAGTGCCCTGCCCAAGGTGCTGCAACCCCTGGCCGGCGCCACCCTGGTGGAGCGGGTGCTGGGCAGCTGTGAACAACTCAGCCCCGAGCGGCGCCTGCTGATCGTCGGCCACCAGGCCGAGCGGGTGGAGCGGTCCCTCGGCCACCAGGCCGGCTTGGAGTTCGTGCTGCAGCAACCCCAGAATGGCACGGGCCATGCCGTGCAGCAGCTGCTCCAGCCCCTGGAGAGCTTCAGCGGCGAGCTGCTGGTGCTCAACGGCGACGTGCCGCTCCTGCGCCCGGAAACCCTCCAGCAACTGCTGGAGCAGCACCGCAGCAGTGGCGCAGCAGTGACCCTCCTCACCGCCCGCCTCAACGACCCCACGGGCTACGGCCGCGTCTTCGCCGATGGCCTGGGACGGGTGGAGCGAATCGTTGAACATCGCGACTGCAGCGACGACCAGCGGGTGAACAACCTCATCAACGCCGGGATCTACTGCTTCAACTGGGACAAGCTCGCGACGGTGCTGCCCCAGCTCACCACCAACAACGACCAGGGCGAGCTCTACCTCACCGACACGGTGGCCATTCTCAGCCCGGCCATGCACCTGGAGGTGGCCGATGCCGACGAGATCAACGGCATCAACGACC
>JBIKUY010000004.1:0-18939 GCA_044347355.1 Prochlorococcaceae cyanobacterium
GCAGCCGTTCCCGTTCCTGCACCAGGCGCGCGAGGGTGAGTTCCTCCTCCTGGCTGAGCAGGTTCACGCGGCCAATGTCCTGGAGGTACAGGCGCACCAGGTCGGTGGTGCTGGCGGGGGCTCTGGACAACGACTGCAAGCCAGGTTTCTCCAGCTTTGCCAGCGCAGGCAGGTTGCAACCGTTTTTTGTCCTGTTTCCTTTGGTTTCTGTTCGCTCTGCAGCCGGTGAGGGCTAACTCCCTAGCGACGCCGTGGGACTCGGGATCAGGAGGTTTCCCAGCGTTTGATGATGGTTTCAATCAAGCCGTCGAAGCGCATGCGGGAGATCTGCTTATTGATCTGATCGCGTTTGACTTCCTTCAAGGTGGCCCCAAAAACGAAGCTCTAAGGGGTTTGGTTGTAGGTCTTGGCTGAGACCTGAAACTGCCCTGGGTTCTCCACCTTTCCACTCAGTGAGTGAACGCGTGCCGAGTCGGCCATGATGCTGCCCACTTTGCCGCGTTCCAGAGCTTCGACCAGGGCTTTGTCGCCACTGATCGGCTTGATCTTTGCGAGCAGTTCTGGTCGCTTGAACTTGCGCACTTGCTCCGTCAGCCAGAGCTCACTGACGGTTCCGGAATCAACCCCGACGCCATCCCGCAGAGCGGTGATCAGGCTGTCCTGCTGGGAGATATCGCTAGGAAGCGTCGACTTAAAAGCCACCGTCGCAGTTGTGCCCACAAAGACAGACGTGACCACGAGTCTGCAGATGTTCACCAGTGTGATGATGGCAATCGTTGGCGGATTGGGTCCCAGCTTGTAGATGCCGGTACCCATAACCAGCATCATCCACCCTTTGAAGAAGGTGTTGCTTTTGCGGCCGCTGTCAATATCCTTGTGGTCAAAGCCACGGCCGATCAGCCAGAGGGCGCCGGCTGCGACAATGGTGATCGCGAATAACAGCAGGATCGAGTCCTTCAGAATCCGTTCGTTACCGATTCTCTGCAGCAGCGGGAGGATGCCTTCGTTGGTCTTGCGGGAGAGAAAGGCGAGGCTGTCCTCCTGGTAGGGCACGGAAAAATCAGCTTTCTCCAGCCGCTCGGCAATGATGTTGAGGCAGGAGATGGCTACGTCCACCTTGCCCGTAGCGGCGGCCTCAATGGCCGCGTTCGGTGTGGGAATGGGTTGAAACCTGTACCGCCAGCCCTGCTGCTGGGCGATGGCTTCCCATAGATCCACCGCAGATCCTGCGGCTTGCCCGTTTGTCAGGTCGGAGCAGGGCATGGCGTTCTGCACCACGCCCACCCGTAGGGGCTGGGGATCGGCAGCCCTGAGCGGAGCGGTTGTCGCGGTGAGGGCCAGCATCCCCAGGGAGATGTGAGCCAGAGGGCGCAGGCGACCCATCAGCCAGCTTCTTCCTCGGTCCAGGTGCTGGCCACGTGCAGCTCCACCAGCTGCCGCTCGCTCACATCGGCCGGGGCCTGGGTCATCAGGCAGCGGGCCTGCTGGGTTTTTGGGAAGGCGATTGTGTCGCGGATCGACTCCTCGCCGGCGAGCAGCATCACGATCCGGTCCACGCCGTAGGCCAGGCCGCCGTGGGGCGGGGCGCCCATGTCGAGGGCCTCCATCAGGAAGCCGAACTGGCGCTCGGCCTCCTCCAGCGGCAGGCCGATGGTCTGCAGCACCTGGCGCTGCAGGGCCGAATCGTGGATGCGCAGGGAGCCACCGCCCAGCTCCAGGCCGTTGAGCACCAGGTCGTAGGCCTGGGCCCGGGCGGTGGGCAGGGTGTCGGCCCAGGCGGCGGGGTCGCTGCCCAGATCTTCGCTGTTGGGGGCGCAGAAGGGGTGGTGCAGGGCCTCGAGGCGGTTCTCCTCCTTGTTGAACTCGAACATGGGGAAGTCCACCACCCAGAGGAAGTTCCAGGCGTCGTTCTCGCGCTCCGGCTTCACCAGGCCCAGCTCGCGGGCCAGGAACTGGCGCACCCGATCCAGCGCCTTGTTCACCGTGGCGGTGTCGCCGGCGCCGAACAGCAGCAGGGTGCCCGGCTCGGCGCCGGAGCGGGCCAGCAGCTCGGCTTTCTTTTCTTCGGTGAGGTTGTCCTTGATGGCGCCGATCGTGTCGATCTCACCGCCCTCGCGCACGCGGATGAAGGCCAGGCCGCCGGCGCCCGCCTTCTGGGCCTCGCTGAACACATCGCCACCCGGCTTGATGCGCACGTTGCTGATGGCGTCGTTGCCGCCGGGCACGGCGATGCACTTCACGGAGCCACCGGCCGCCACCGCGCCGCTGAACACCTTGAAGCCCATGGTTTTGACGAGGTCGGACACGTCGGTGAGCTCCAGGCCGTAGCGGGTGTCGGGCCGGTCGGTGCCGTAGCGATCCATCGCCTCGTGCCAGGTGAGGCGCGGGAAGGGGCGGGGCAGCTCGATCCCCTTCACCGCCTGCCAGATGGCGGCGATCAGGCCCTCGTTGAGCGCCAGGATCTGCTCCTGGTCCATGAAGCTCATCTCCATGTCCAGCTGGGTGAATTCCGGCTGGCGATCGGCCCGCAGGTCCTCGTCGCGGAAGCAGCGGGCCACCTGGTAATAGCGCTCGATGCCGCCCACCATCAGCAGCTGTTTGAACAGCTGGGGCGACTGGGGCAGGGCGAACCACTCGCCGCCGCACACGCGGCTGGGCACCAGGTAGTCGCGGGCGCCCTCGGGGGTGGAGCGGGTGAGCACCGGCGTCTCCACCTCGATGAAGCCGGCGTCCTCCAGGTGGCGGCGCATCGCCTGCACCGCCCGGTGACGCAGGCGCAGGTTGCCGTTCATGCGCTCGCGGCGCAGATCAAGGTAGCGGTGGCGCAGCCGCAGTTCCTCGCGGGTGTTCTCCTCGTCGTGCACCGACACCGGAAAGGGCAGGTTGCCCTTCACCGCATTGAGCACGCCGATGGCGCTGGCCAGCACCTCCATGCGGCCAGTGGCCAGTTTGTCGTTGACCGATTCGGCAGGGCGCTCGCGCACCTTGCCCGCCACCTGGATCACGGTTTCATGGCGCAGGTGCTCCGCTGCCGCGAAGGCCTCGGCTCCCAGGTCGGGATCCACGGTGATCTGCACGGTGCCGCTGCGGTCACGCAGATCGATGAAGATCACGCCGCCGTGGTCGCGGCGCCGGTCCACCCAGCCGCAGAGCTGCACGGCCTGGCCGGCGTGGTCGGCACGCAGATCGCCGCACCCGTGGCTGCGCATGGTGAAACCGCAAGCGAATCGGAGATTTTCCCATGGCGACGCCTCAAGGGGCGCTGCCCGACGGCAGCGCGGCCATCGTCCGCCAAGGGGTCAGGGCCGCTTCCACTGGCCCGAAGGCAGCGACCCTGACTGCGACTGCTCGCCTGTGCTGATTCGGGAGCCGCCGCGGACATGACCTTCACCCATGCTTCAGGCGAGATCGTTGATGGGGCCTGCGACGACACACCGCCACGGCAAGCAAGCCGCTCACGCCGATGCCGGAGAAACTGGTGACCCAGCCTGACGGCCGCGGCTGAATCACCAGAACAACGCTGCTAGAGCGGCTGACGCGAATGGCGGGGATGATCGGTGCAGATGGGCGGATGGCCTTGACCGAGCAGCAAGCATTCCGCCGAGCCTGGTTACCAGCGGGTGAACTTGCGCCGATCGGCGTCAGCCTGCTGGCCACGCTGTTCAGCACCTTTTCCATCATCGGGATTTCATTTGTGTTGCTGGATCTGCGCGAGCAGATCGGCATCACGACCATGCAGGTGAACCTGCTGCGCTGCACGGCGATCTCCAGTGGGCTGTTGATCGTGTTCTGCGCTGGCGCACTCTGTCGCCGGTTCGGTGCCAAACGCATCTTGTCGGCCAGCCTTGCGCTATGGGTTGTAGGCAGCTTGTTGCTGGCAGGACATGCCGGTTTGCTGGCGCTAGCGGCCGGACTGGTGCTGATGGGCTGTGCCGATGCAGGCGTGCGGGTTTCTTCCTTCGCCATGCTTTGCGGTGGTGCAGCTGATGCCCAGCAGATTTCGATGCTTGTGTCTGCTAATACGATGGCAAATAGCCTGGCTGTTGTTGCCTCGCCCATTGTTAATAGCTGGATTCTTGTCGGCGTTAATTACGGTGCGACTGTGGTTGGATTACTATGGGGATTGATGTTCTCACTGGTGCTGGCGTTACTGCTTCTTCTTGTGCGTACTGATCAACCGGCCGCCGCCGGGCAGCCCTCAGACACCTACACCACCAATTGGACTTTTCTGCTGGCCGCAGGAGCCTGTGCCTCCTTGATCAGCACCTTGCCGATCATCCGGGTGTTCCAGTCCGTTTGGGTGCCGCCGGCAATGGCGCTTGCTGCCGGCTTCGCCTTGATTGCCACCACGGCTTGGCGGAAGGACCGGGCCATTGGCGAGGGGTTTCTGTTTCTGCGCAATCGGCGCCTGCTATTGCTTCTCTTGGCCCTGGCGACATTATTTTTAATTGATTATCGCTACTGCGCCGAGCGCTTCCTGGCAATCCGATACCAGCTCGATCTCGCCAGTATCTCGGCGTGGATGACGCCTGCCAGCCTGGCGGCGATCCTGGCATCGTGCATGTGTGCCATTGCCATTCCCAAACTCGGCCTGGCTAGGACCATCGGCCTTGGCTTGCTGGGCTGTCTGATCTTGCCCATCACCTTCGTCATGGCTCCATCGCAGGTGCCCATCCTGGTGATCGCATCGGTGGCGGCCTCCTTCGCGTTCTTCCTCACGTTTGTGAGAGTGGGGCTTACCTCCATGGTCACGGCGATGACCGAGAAGCCTCTGATGGCCAACCTGGAGGCGGTCAGGCATGTCCTGTCCAGCACCGCCTGGTCGTTGGGGTCTGCCCTGGCTGTGGAAGTCCTGATCAGCACCTTCCGCGGCTCGCTGGAGCAGCAGCTGCGGGCCCTACCTCTGCAGGATGGGGTGATCAAAACCATCGTCGGGCTTGTGGCCAGCGGCCATGGTCGTCAAGTGCTTGAGACCCACTATGGGGTCTCCAAGCAACTGCTTCAAACATTTATTGGCAGGAGTGCGACACCCACGATTCAGGCCATTATGAGCGTGCTGCATTGGATGGGATGGTTGATTGTTCTGATGCTGGCTTTGGTGGCGTCGCTGATTGCTCTATCGCGTCCTGTTGGTGTCCAGATGCTGCGCAATAAAGTTCACTCGCGGCAATTGCGTTAGCGTTCCTTCGTTATCCCAAAAGACCATATCCCAAAAGACCATGGCTTACCCCATCGCCACTGTTGGCGCCTTGGTCACGGCCCCTTGCCTACGGGTTCTGATCGTTCGCACGTTCAAGTGGCGCGGGGCCTGGGGTGTGCCGGGTGGAAAGGTGGAATGGGGCGAAACGCTTGACAGCGGTCTGCGGCGTGAATTGCGGGAGGAGGTGGGCCTGGAGCTGGAGGCCGTGCAGTTCGCCATGCTGCAGGAAGCAGTGGAAGATTTGCAATTTCACCGGCCTGTACATTTTTTGCTGATCAACTACTACGCATTCAGTACCACAACCGTGGTCAGTCCCAATCACGAGATCGCTGAATGGGCCTGGGTGTCAGCACGGCAGGCCCTCGACTACCCCCTCAACACCTTTACACGCACCTTGATTCAGAACTATATCGACATGGATATGCCGCGTCGCTATGCGGCGATTGCTGATCAATTTAATTCAGATCAGATAACCGCCTGACACCTTAATGTTGCTGCCGGTGATGTAGCCGCTGGCGGGATCTGCCAGGAACAGCACTGCCCGGGCAACGTCCTCGGCGCTGCCGTAGCGGCCAGCGGGGATCCTCTCGAGCGGAGGCTTGCGCTCCGAGTTGTCCAGGGTGCCAGGCGAAACACCGTTGACCGTGATGCCGTGGCCGGCCTCCGTAACGGCCAACGTGCGGGTGAGCTGCAGTATGCCGGTCTTGCCGATTTTGTAGGGGGTGACCATCGGCACGGCCATCAACGCATCCGCGTCGACATCGATGAGATTGACGATGCGGCCGAAACCCTGACTGCGCATCCATGGCAGGGCGGCACGGCAGGCGTGGTAGGTGATGTGCAGCGTGTCGTCGATGCTGCGATGCCAGTCGGCCACGTCCATCGCTCCTAGCGCCTTCCAGACGATGCCGGCGGCGTTGTTCACCAGGATGTCCAGCCGCCCCAGCTGCTCCACCGCGGTGGCGAAGGCGGCTGCGGTGGCTTCGGCATCCGCCAGATCGGCCGCCAGACTCAAGCTGCGGCGTCCCAGCCGCTCTACCTCCCCCGCCGCCTCGCGGGCCTCCGCTTCGCTGCGGCGGTAATGGATCACCACATCGGCACCGGCGCCCGCTAGGGCCAGGGCAATCGACCGGCCCGTGCGGCGCCCCCCGCCAGTGACCAGGGCCACGCGGCCGCGCAGGGGCAGATCGCTCACGGCGCCTCCGCGGTCGTCGCCGCCAGCAGCGCCTGAATCATGTCGGGATGATGGGTGCGGATCCAGTCGGCGCCGGCGAAGAGCACATTGGAGGCGAACAGGATGCGTGCCAGCCGCTCGGGCTTACGCGCGGCGTAGAGCAAGATCGGGCAGCCCAACTGGCGCAGCTGATCCAGGTTCCAGAGCACGCTGTTCTGCAGCTGGATCTTGCCAACATCGTCAGTGGAGGGGTGGATGATTCCGAGGTTGGGATCGACGATCACCTCGCGCACCCCGGCGTCAGCGGCCTGCTCCACCCGCGGGCCGAGGTGATCGAGCAGCCCCTGCAGCCGGTAGGGCACTGGATCGGCATCGCGCATGCGGTACGCATCGCCATAGGGCATGTAGGTGAGGATCAACGAGGCCCTGGCCGCCGCCACCGCCGCCAGGGCCGATGGCTCGATCGTCGCGCCGGTGAAATTGATGTCGGTGGCGCCAGCCGCCAGGGCGACCCGAACGGTGTCTGAGCTCCAGGTGTCCACTGACACCCGATAGCCCTCCTGGCGCAGCCGGGCCAAGGCGGGCAGCAGCCGGCGTTGTTCCTCTGCGTCATCGATCATCGCCGCCGTGGGCGTGATCGAACGCGCACCCAGATCGAGGACGGCGCAGCCCTGGTCCTGCAACCAGGCGGCCCGCTGCAGCAGTTGTTCCGTGTCTGCCACCACTGAGTCGCTCACCATCGATTCCGGCGAGAGGTTGATGACGCCGAGCAGGGTGGGCGGTTGGGGCTTGCTCATGACGGGGACGCTGGGGCTGCGGGGGTCAGGGGCCGCCGGTCAGGGGCCGAGGTGGTCGGCGCGGTCGGCCGCCACCGCCGCCGCCAGCCTCGGCAGGGCATCGGGCCGGCGGTGGCTCACCTCATCCCAGGTGGGGGTGAGCGGCAAAAGCTGATCCTCCTGCACGAAGCGCCGCCCGGCCTCCAGCAGGCAGGTGGCGAAGAAGGCCACGGCGCGGGTCTCCTCGCCGCGGTCGAGCCGCAGGCCATTGAGGGCGGCGTCAGCGGCGTGGGAATCGAGCAGATCCAGCACGATCCGCTGGTAGGCGGTGACCAAGCTGCGCACCAGGGCCAGGTCAAGCACTTGGCCCTGGGCGGCCAGCCCGCGGAACAACCCCAGCGCGATGTCGCGGGCCATTCGCCCGAGGCCGCCGTCTTCGTCACCCGTCTCGGGCGGGAACGGCTGATGCTTATGGTCGTAGGCGCCGGCTATGTCCACCTGACAGAGCTGGCGGGTGGAGTGATCACGGAACAGTTCGGTGAGCACGCCGATCTCCATCCCCCAGTCGCAGGGCAGATGCAGACGCCGCGCCGCGCTCCATCGCATGGCGCATTCGCCAGCGAGCGGGTAGCGGAAGCTGTCGAGAAACTCCAGATAGCGGCTGGCGGGCAGGCAGCGCCGCAGCGCCCGCAGCAGAGGGGTGACCAACAGGCGGTTCACCCGCCCGTACATCACCCCAGCGCTGATCCGCGGATAGTACGCCTTGGCGAATACGAAGCCGCTGTCGGGCAGGAGAAGCGGTGCCACCAGCCGGGCCAGCATCCGCGGCCTGAAGCTCACCACATCGCAGTCATGCAGGGCCACCACCTCGGCCCGCCCGAGGGCCTGGACCAGGCCCAGGCAGAGCCAGATGTTGTTGCCCTTCCCCTGCTCTAGCGGCGCCAGCCCTTGCTGCCCCAGCTCCTCCCTCAACGCCGCGATCCGGGGGCCATCGTTCCAGATCAGGTGATGCGGCTGGGGCAGTTGGCCGAACAGGGAGACGGCCTCGCGGAACCCCTGGGCATCGGCCCGATCGAGGCCGATCACGATCTCCGACAGCCAGGGGATGGTGGCCAGCTGACCCACGAATGGCTCCAGTGCCGGACCCCTCAACTCGGCTTGCAGGCAGGGCAGCACCAGGGTGACCGGCAGGCGCTGCGCCTGCTCCGTCACCACCGCCGCCAGGGAGGCCTCATTGGGGCCCGCCAGGTCGTGGAGGGTGGTGATGATGCCGTTCTGGAAGAAGTCGCTCATTGGCGCTGCGGCACGGGGCCGATCTGATCCAGGACGGCTTCGACGGCCTCCAGCCAGCGCTGCGGGCCGCCGGCAGGAACGCTGCGGCGCAGCAGGCAGCGGCCGTGGGCTGGGACAGCCAGCGTCATCGGCGGCTGATCCGGCGCGTGGAACACCAGGGCGATCTCGGCCATCTCCAGCAGCGAGCGGTCATTCTCACCGTCGCCGCAGGCCAGCACGCTCAGCGGGCTCGCCAGGCCGATCGTCGCCAGCCAGGGCACCAGCCGTTCCAGGGCCACCCCCTTGCCGCCAGGGGGAGCGATGTGCAGCAACCGCCCGCCCCACACCGCCGTCAGCCCGTGCCCCGCCAGCTGCTGCCGCAGCTGCTTCAGCTCCTCCTCCCCGTCTCGCCAAACCAGCGGCAGGGATGCCAGCCGCTGCAGCGCCAGCCTTGCAAGGGGTTTCGTCAGTCCGAGCCGTCGCTCGATCTCGCCGGCCTGCAGTTCGCCCAGCAGCGAGAACTGCAGGCCGAGCTGCGCCCGCAGCTCCCCCAGCAATGTCGGGAGCCGCTGGGGATCCGCAGCGCCGACGAGCGCGCCATAGGCCCCTCGCCGCAGGAGGGGAGGGGCCTTCGCTTGGGGGGGCCAGCTGCCGAGTGGCCAACCGACCCCGGCGCCGTTCTCGAACAGGAATGGCTGGGGTGCAAGGGCAGCCCCGTCCTGCAACGCCACCATCTCGCTGAAGGTTTTGCTGCTGGCCAGCAGCGTGCCGATGCCCCGCTGATGCAGCCGCCGCAGGCACACCCCGGCCAGGGCCGCCTCGTCGGGCTGCTCCAGCAGGGTGTGGTCGACATCGCTTGCCACCAGCCAGCCGGCCATCAGCCACCCTCCACCAACCGCTCGAGTCCGCCGTCGTCCGGTAGCTGACGGGCCAGCGCCGCCACCGTGCGATGCGTCAGCGGATCGATCCAGTCGGGTGCGATCTCCGCCAGCGGCACCAGCACAAAGGCCCGCTCCCGCAGCCGTGGATGGGGGAGCTGCAGGCGTGCGCCATCAAGGCGCAGGTCGCCAAACAGGATCAGGTCGAGGTCGAGGGTGCGCGGCCCCCAGCGCTCGGCACGCACCCGCCCGAAGCGGGTCTCGGTTTCCAGCAGGCGTTCGAGCAGCGCCTCTGGCGACAGGCTCACCTCCAGCACGGCGCAGCCATTGAGGTAGTCGGGCTGGGGTGGACCCACCGGCGTGCTGCGGTACCAGGCGGAGCGACGCAGCAGGCGGATGCCGGGGCTGTCATCGAGCTCGGCCAGTGCCCCCTCCAGTGTGGCGCGGACGTCGCCCAGGTTGCTCCCTAGGGCGATGGCGGCTTGCCGCGGCGGATTGGTCGATGCGCTCAAGAAGGGACCTCGGGGGTGCGGGTGCGGCTCAGCTCGATGGCGATGCGGCCATCGAACCCCGGTATCGGTGCCGCCACCTTCGCCACCCTGGCTTCCACCCGCTGCACGGGGGGAAAGGTCAGCACCGCTTCACAGACCAGCGTGGCGAGCCGCTCGATCGTGCGGCAGCGGGACGTTTCGAGCAGGGTCTGCACCCGTTGCACCACCTGGGAGTAATCGACGGTGTGGGCCAACGCGTCGTCGCCGCCACAGCGCGAGAGGTCGACGCTGATGCGCAGGTCCACCTCGAACCACTGGCCCAACTCCTGTTCGGCGTCGAAGAAGCCGGTGTAGCCGTAGCCGCGGATCCCGTTGATGCGGATGGCGTCGTCCATTGGTTGGGTCTGCATCGGTTCCATGTCAGCCCCGGCGATGGAAGGGGCGCTTCACCACCACACCCGGCTCATCCTTGCCGCGGATTCTTACCGCCAGCTCCGTTCCCGGGCGTGCCAGTTCGGTGGGCACGTAGGCCAGGGCGATGGCCTTGCCCAAGGTGGGCGACCAGCTGCCGCTGGTGATTTCGCCCACCACCTGATCCCCGGCGATCACCGGATAGCCGTGCCGGGCGATGGCGCGGTTCTGGAGGGTCAGGCCCACCAGTCGGCGTTTCACCCCCTCGCTGGTCTGCCGCTCAAGGGCTGCGCGGCCGATGAAGTCGGCCGGCATCTCCAGGTGCACCAGCCAGCCCAGGGAGGCCTCCAGCGGCGTGGTGTCGGCATCCATGTCCTGGCCATAGAGGTGCATGGCGGCCTCCAGACGCAGGGTGTCGCGGGCGCCCAGGCCGCAGGGCGCCACGCCGGCCGCTACCAGCTGCTCCCACAGGGCGATGCCGGGCTCGCGTGCCAGCAGAAGCTCGAAACCGTCCTCGCCGGTGTAGCCGGTGCGGGCTACGAAGAGTGGCGCTCCCGGTGCCGCCCCCGTGAGAACAAGCTCGCGGTGGCCGAAACGGGGTAGGTCGGCCAGCGACACGCCGGTCAGCTTCTCCAGCAGGGCGGCGGCCTCGGGCCCCTGCAGGGCCAGCAGCACGCCGTCAGCTTTGCGGTCGCGCAGGGTCACGCCGGCCGGTTCCAGCTGGCTGCGCAGCCAGGCGGTGTCGGCCTCAGCACAGGCGGCGTTGATCACCACGAGAAGCTGGTGGGCGCCTTCGCGCCAGCCCTGGTCGTAGACGATCAGGTCGTCGCGAATACCGCCCGCCTCGTTGAGCAGCACCGTGTAGCAGGCCTCGCCGGGGCCGATGCGGTGGAGATCGCTGGGCACCAGGGCCTGGAGGGCGTCCTTGGCGTCGGCGCCGCGCAGTTCCAGCACCCCCATATGGGAGATGTCGAATAGGCCGCAGTGCTCCCGCACCGCCTGGTGTTCGGCCACCAGACCGGCGTACTGCACGGCCATCTCCCAGCCGGCGAAGGCCACCATCCGGCCGCCAGCGGCCGCGCTGGCCGCGTGCAGGGGGGTGCGCAGGAGTGCCACAGGACAGGCCGCAGGAAACCCGAGGTTATGGCTGCTCCAGGCAAAAAGAGATTCGGTAGATGTGGATATCCCGCGCGACATCTCGAAACGGGCTCCCTACCCTTGGCGCTCCGGTCGTGGTCCCATGGCCATCCATCACAGTTGCCGCGGCTGTCGCCATGGACAGCCTCCCCAGCACGGGCAGCCTGGATGGTGTCGCCTGCGCCAGCTCTCGATTCATCCCGATTTGGTGGGCGAGCTCTCCTGCCACCACTGGACGGCCAGGGAGCCCCGGCTGCCTACCCTGAACACCTCACAAAGTGCCACTTGGAACGCTCAGGGGTTGGCCACCGCGGCGCCTCCGGTCGCCAGTCCCGTTGGACGTCAATTGAGCCTGGATGGGGCCCTGTGCCGCGGCGCCTGAGCCCGACAACGCTTACGTAAATCTGCGCAAAACCTGAAGAAATCAGGTTGGGGCCTGGAAATCTGCTCGCGGCCCACGGCATCAGTCCGGCTACAGGTTCTAATGGGGTCTTCTCTTCACGCCGGGAGGTGACGGGATTGGTTGTGACGCCTGCAGTTTTTACACCTGTCGATCTGATGGCTGTCCAGGTGGAATCGGAGATTCTCACGCTGCCCACGGGCGCTGGGGTGTTTGAGCGGGGTCAACCGGCTGACTCCATCTACGCCATCCGCCGCGGCATCGTTGAGGTGCTCGGCCAGGACGGCGAAAAGCTCTGCTACCGCCCCGGAGAACTGTTCAGCTACCAGGACATCCTCTGGGGCGAGGGGTTTTACCGCAACACCGCTGTCGCCCGCACTCCCGTGGAGATGGTGAGGCTCGATCGGCTGCGCTTCCTTAACCTGCTCCACAACCACCCCACCCTGGCCCTGTTGCTGATCGGCCAGCAGCACGAGCGATTGAGGGAGCAGCGCACCAGCGGCACCTGTTGCTACTGAACGAGGTTCTCAGGCCCCCATCAGCAGCAGCAGGCTGCGTACCACCTTTGCTGCCAGCACGCTGCTGACACCGCTGGGATCCAGCTGGGGCGCTAGCTCCACCACGTCCGCCGCAACCAGCTCGTGGTGGCGCAGCTCATCCACCAAAGCGGCGAAATCTCTCCAGAGAAAGCCGCCGGATTCTGGGGTGCCGGTGCCGGCCATCACGGCCGGGTCGAACCAGTCGAGGTCGACGGTGAGATACACGGGCTGGCCGCGCAGGGGTCGCAGCGTTTCGGCCATGCGTTCGATGGCCACCAGCCGGCCGCTCTGGCGCAGCTCGGTGAACTCCTCGCCGGTGCCGCTGCGGATGGCGATCTGCAGCAGCTGCTGGCTGGGCAGCACCTCCAGGCAGCGGCGCATGGCGCAGGCGTGGCTGTGGTGGGCGCCAAGCCATTCGTGGCGCAGGTCGGCGTGGGCATCGAGCTGCACCAGCACCAGCTCCGGGTGCTGCTGGGCCACCGCCGCCACGGCACCGGAGCTGATCGAGTGCTCGCCGCCCAGCATCAACGGCCTCAGCCCCAGGTCCAGCACCGCTGCCGTGGCCTGTTTCACGGCAGCCACCACCGGCTCGGGTGCACCGTAGGGAATCTCCACGGCGCCCAGGTCGGCGAAGGCCAGCTCTGCCAGGTCGCGGTCGAGCTGGGGGCAGTAAGTCTCCAGGCCGCTGCTCACCTCGCGAATCGCCGCCGGTCCGAAGCGGGTGCCGGGGCGGAAGGAGGTGGTGCCGTCGTAGGGCACGCCGAACAGGCCCACTCGGCACCCGGCGGGGTCACGGCGGCTGCCCATGTAGATCGCGCCGTCGGTGTCAAAGAGATTCCCGTTGAACGTTGCGGTGTTGAACGGTGTTGCGTTGAACGGTGCTGCGTTGCCCATCGGTCCAGCTTCTCAGCCCGCCAGCTCGCGCTCGATCGCGGCGGGGATGGCGTCAAAGGCGCCGCGCTGCCAGCGGGGGCTCCAGATCTCGCATCCCGCGGCCACGGCCGCCGCCCGGTCGGGGTTGGGCTGGTGGTAGCGGGGGCCGTCCACGGCAGCAAAGGTCCAGCTCCACCAGCCACTGGGGTACATGGGCACCCAGCCGTACAGGGGGTCGGCGTGGCCGAACACCGAGCGGATCAGGCGCACCGTGTCGAGGTGCACCTGGCGGAAGGCCTCGGGCGATTCGCTCTGGGTGGCGAACACGCCACCGGGCCGCAGGATGCGGCGGCAGTGCTCGAAGAAGGCCCGGTTGAACAGTCCCTCCGCCGGCCCGGCCGGGTCGGAGCCGTCCACGATCACCACGTCGTAGCTGGCATCAGCGGCGTCGGCGGCCCAGGCGATGCCGTCGCCCACGGTGAGGTGGAAGCGGGGATCACTCCAGCAGCCAGCTCCGATCGAGGGCAGGTGCTGCTGGCTCCACTCCACCACCAGGTCGTCGATCTCCACCATGTCGAGGTGGCGCACACCGGCATGGCGGAGGCACTCGCGGGCGGTGCCGCCGTCGCCACCGCCGATCACCAGCACCCGCTCGATGCCCGCTGCGCCGCAGAGGGCTGGATGCACGAGGGCCTCGTGGTAATGCCGCTCCTGGCGCTCGGCGGTCATCCAGCAGCCGTCGAGCAGCAGACCCTTGCCGTAGCGCTCGCTGTCGATGATCGTGACGCGCTGGAACGCCGACTGCTGCTCGGCGATCACCCGGCCCTCCAGGCCGTAGCGCACACCGTCGAACACCTCATCGATCCAGCCCATGGTCGCGGGATTGCAATCTCCAGCCTTGCGCATCGCCGGTGTGCCCCCCGCCACACAGACTGGACGCCAGTGTTGCTGGACCTGAGGTGCGGGATGGCGGTCGGGCGCCCCGGGGCCGATCTGCAGGTAGCCCCTGAGCTGCTGATCCCGGCGGCGGAACTGGCCTGGCGCTTCTCGCGCAGTTCCGGGCCCGGCGGCCAGAACGTGAATCGCACCGATTCGCGGGTGGAGCTGGTGTGGGATCTGGCGGCCAGTGCCGCCCTGCCGCCGTTGCTCAGGGCCCGGGCGCTGCGGCGACTGGAGGGTCAGCTGGTGGCGGGCTGCGTGGTGATCGCCGCCAGTGAACAGCGCAGCCAGTGGCAGAACCGGGTGGCGGCCCAGCGGCGCCTGGTGGAGCTGGTGCAGGCGGCGATTCAGGCTCCGCCGCCGCCGCGCCGTCCCACCAAGCCCAGCCGGGGCTCGGTGGAGCGGCGCCTGGCGGCGAAGAAACGGCGCGGTGTAGTCAAGGGGCAGCGCCAGGCTGGCCAGCGTCGGGGGTCGGATCCCCTGGCGGAGGATTGAGCGAAGCGCCGCGCTGTGCGGCCCGGATCTCGGCCTTGGCCTGGCGCCACAGCCCCTCCAGTTCGCCGATGCTGCGGCCCTGCAGGTCGCCGCCCAGGGCAGCCTCCACCCGGGAGAAGCGATCCAGGAAGCGTCGGTTGGTGCCGGCCAGGCCCGATTCCGGCTCCAGGCCGCACCAGCGGGCCACGTTCACCAGGGTGAAGAGCAGATCGCCCAGTTCCTCCTGGGCATGGCCCCTGTCGCCACTGGCGATGGCCTCCTTGAGTTCGTCGAGCTCCTCGTGCACCTTCTCCCATACGCCGGCGAGGTCATCCCACTCGAAGCCGGCGGCGGCGGCCTGGCGGGAGATGGTCATGGCAGCGGCCAGGGCGGGCTGGCCGCGCACCTTGCCCGCCAGCCGGTCGCTGAGGGGGCTGGCGCTGGCCCTGGCGGGCTGGCGTTGCCGCTCTTCCTCCGCCTTGATCGCCTCCCAGCTGCGCCTCACCGCGGCGCTGTCGGCCGCCTCGGCACCCGCGAACACGTGGGGATGGCGACGCACCAGCTTGGCGCTGATGCCCCGGGCGATCTGCTCGAGGTTGAAGCGCTTCGCCTCGCTGGCGATCCGGGCGTGCAGCACCACCTGCAGCAGCAGGTCGCCCAGCTCCTCCGCCAGATGCGCGTCGTCGCCGTGGCGGATGGCATCGGCCACTTCGTGGGCCTCCTCCAGGACATAGGGCACCAGCGAGGCGTGGGTCTGCTCCCGATCCCACGGGCAGCCCTGCTCGGGGTCGCGCAGGCGGTCGACCACAGCCACCAGCTCCGCCAGGGCGGCCAGGGTGTCGCCAGGGGGGGCTGGGGCGTCCATCGGGGGTTGCATCCGGGGCGCCCACCCTCTCACTTCTCGGTGGGATCCGCCGGGCCCCAGGGACGGGCCAGGGGCTCGCCGATGAACACGCCCTGCCCTGGCATGGCCACGCTGCGCCAGTAGGCCTCGATCAGGGTGTTGCCGCGGCGGTAGTAGGCGAGCAGCAGGCCTGGGCTGGGGAATTTGGCCAGGAAATTGCAGGGCTCCACCACCGTGCCGTAGCTGCCCGTGGCACCGGCCTCCAGCCAGCGCAGGGCGCTCATCTGCCCCGACGGTGTGGGCTCGGCCGTGAGTTCCCCGCCGAAGGAGGTGAGGTGGTCGGCCACGGCGCCGGGTCGGAAGCGGTTGCTGGCCAGCCCCTCCACCCGGACCAGCCCCGTGAAGAGGGCGATCACGTCGTCCGCGCCCTCCAGCTGGTCGGTGTCGAGCACCTCCACGGCCAGCGAGGGCGCCAGCAGCTGCTTTGCGCCTGTGTAGAGCACTGCTCGCACGTTGCGGTCTGGATCGCTGGTGCTGAGCAGGTAAGCCGTGCCCGGCGGGGCCGTGCCGTCGGCGGCCTTGCCGCGCAGGATCAGCCGGCGCACCTGGTTGAAGTCGGTGCCGGCCAGCAGCATGCTCGGCCGCAGGCCCAGCTGATCCCAGGGGCGGCGCACACTGCCGCGGCCGAAATAGGGGCTGGTCTTGGTGGGAAGGCAGCCCCTGGAGCACCAGCGCGGGTCCAGGCCGAGGCTGAGGGCGCTGGTGACCGACTGGCAGCCCACCCGCCAGGGGGCGGTCCAGGCGATGGCGTAGGCCTGCACGTGGGCCGGGGTCTGGCGGAAGATCTCCTGGCGCAACCGCCGGAAGGTGGCGGGATCGAGGTTGGTGCGGCCCGGGGGAAAGCGGATGCGGATGAGCTGGCTGGCGGGAATCCCCCGGGTCTGCAGGTACAGCTCTCCGACCCGTTCGCTGACGGGGTCCGCCCCGTTCACCACCACCGCCACATCGGCCGCCCGCAACCCCGATCCGGCGGTGCTGCCTGGGGATGGGGGCTCGGCTGGGCGGGGCGTTGGGGAGCAGGCGGCGGCCATCAGCAGGCCCAGGGCGATGGCCAGCAGCCGCAGCGCCGGTTTCAGGAATTGCGCCATCGACGCCGTCTGCGACGGGGTGGGCGGCGGCGCAGCAGCCGAGGCAGGCGGGGCACCGGATCGCCATCCTGGATCAGGTGCAGCCAGCTGCTCGCCTCGATGCCCGCCAGCACGCTGATCACGAGGGATCGCTGCTGCTGCCAGAGGCCGACTGCCCCCGCCACGATCCCCTGCGGCGGGGGCAGGCCCAGGGGGTGCAGGGCCGCCGCCAGCAGCAGCACCAGGCCGGCCAGGTAGGTCAGCCGCCCCGCCGTGCCCAGCAACGGGCAGTGGGACACCAGCGAGCGGTGGGACAGGCAGCGGCGGTAGGGCCACCACAGCAGCCGCAGCGGCCCCCAGCGCCGGGTGGGGTTGGAGCGGGTGTCGAGGTCGGGGGAGAGCAGCAGGCCACCCAGCAGGAAACCCAGCCCGGCGCTGCCCACCCCGGCCGCCCCCAGCCAGGGCGCCCAGAGCAGGCCGAAGGGCAGGGCCAGCAGCCAGGTGGCGCGGTCGTGGGCGCGGCCACTGGCCACTGATTACTCCCTGCCCGGGGGCGGCAGCTGGCGCAGCCGGCGGCCACTGCCGTCCCCCGCCCGCCAGCGGCGGTTGATCCAGTAGTACTGCTCCGGGTAGGCCTGGATCCAGGGCTCCTGCCAACGGTTGAGGGCTTCGGCCAGGCGCATCAGACCCTCGGCACCCGGCTGGGGCTGCAGGGGTGCACCAATGATCACCCGGAAGCGCCCGTCCGGTTCGCGCACATGGGCCACCGGGAACAGGGGGGTGCCGGTGCGCTGGCTCAGGCTCAGGGGGCCGGCGGCCACGTGGGTCTCCAGCCCGAGCACATCGCTCGTCACCGGGTTGCGCCCGCCGTAGAGGTCGGTCATCACCACCAGGCAGTGGCCGCGCAGCAGGCAGGTGAGCATGGCGCGGCGGTCGAACTGGGAGATCCAGCGGCAGTGGCTGTTGGCACTGCGGGCGGCGTTGAGCAAACGGTCGGCGTCGGGGTTGTGGGCTGGCCGGTAGATCACCGCCAGGTCGTTGCGCTGTTCGCTCAACCAGCGCAGGGCCAGATCCCAGCAGCCCAGGTGCAGGGAGGCCACGATCGCCCCCTGGCCGGCTTGGGGCTGCAGCAAGGCCCCCACCCCCTCCCCCTCCACCACGATCAGGCTGGGATCCACCGGCGCGATGATCGATTCCAGGCAGGAGAGGAAGAAGCTCTCCAGGCTCTGCCGCGCCAACCTCTGGCGCGACGTGTTGGTCAGGGCGTCGCCGTATACCCGCTCCAGATTGGCGCTGGCGGTGGCCAGGCGATCGGCCAGCAGGGGCTGGGCCAGGTCCACGGCCCGGTGAATCGTGCGTTGCACATTGGGGTGCTGCCGCCCCCGCAGCAGGGCCAGTAGCAGCCGCACCCCCCAGGCTTCGATCCGCCACTTCAGCTTCTGCCCGGGGGATGCCAGGGCCTGGCGCTGATGGCGGCGCAGGCGGACTGCGGGGGGGCGAGGTTGCGGTAGCGTCCTGATCACGCGCGATTAGCTCAGCGGTAGAGCGCCTGCCTTACAAGCAGGATGTCGCTGGTTCGAACCCGGCATCGCGCATTGCAAGAAGCCAGGCTGGGCCTTGGCCATCGGCTGGAAGCAGCTTTTGCACTGGCTTTCGACGTTCCAGCGCGCGGATGGGTTCAGCACGGGCATGCCAGCGATCGTGGCCGATCTTCCCCCATCGGCAGCCACTCTTGCTCCCGATGACCGTCGCCCTGGCCTGGACACGGTGGCCTGCTTGATGCTCCGCGGCCAGGTTCTCCCGCCTCTTCTCCTGCGTCGCCATGCCCAGGGAGCGTCGGGGTCCGCTGCAGGGGGCAAAGACTTCGTGCCTACAGGCTACGTTGTTTTCGATTGGCCTTTCGTCAGGCTCAA
This sequence comes from Prochlorococcaceae cyanobacterium, assembly GCA_044347355.1. GTDB lineage: Bacteria > Cyanobacteriota > Cyanobacteriia > PCC-6307 > Cyanobiaceae > NIES-981. Next base: position 18,449 of record JBIKUY010000004.1, read on the forward strand.
TGCGGCATTGATTCCCGTCGCCGAAGTAACGCTGCTGGTTGAATCGTGCTGTTGAAATGGTGCTGGGTGTATGAGCAGGGAAGCAGTGATGGATCTACAGATTGAAGGTGACCGATCCTGAGGCGGCTGCGGCCGAGAGCGTGAGAAATCCAGCCCCTGATCCGAATCTCTCGAAACCGATCACACTCATGCTGCCGCCAATCAGATACTGATCTGCGCTTTGGCGCACAACGCTATAGGTACCTGGCTTGAAGGCCAAGGTATCAATTCCAGTTCCCCCTCTGTAGGGATTGCTGGTGTTGTTGCCACTGCTAAAGCCCTTCCAGGTGTCGTTTCCGGATCCCAGATCAATGGTTCCGCTGCCGGTGAAGCCCTGACTCAGGGCATCCATGACGTCTGCTCCAGCGCCAAGGTCAATGATGCCGTCGTTCTTGAAGAGGCTTTCACGATTGTTTGCGAACAGGTCATTGCCATCGCCAAGGGTAATTTCC